>NZ_JBNDYG010000023.1:0-98770 GCF_049893405.1 Paenibacillus sp. Dod16 | reverse complement strand
GCCGGGCCGCCTCCAATTTTAATTCCAAGGAGTACCGTCGGTAAGCTTGTCCTTTTTTAGCCATGAAAAAATCCCCTTCGTTAGGCAAGATTAAGTCCATCTTAACAGATGTCTTTTTTCTCTTGTCTACTAAAAGGGGATAATACCATATTGCCGGCTCCCCACATCTTACCTTCATTCTTCTAGAACTTACGAATGCTTAGCAGCGAATTGCCGTTCTTCATAAACTCATAAGGCACTTTAACTTCCGCCACCCGAAAACCGTCTGCCTCTAGCTCATGAATCAGGCGCTCCAAATGAGCGTAGCGCTCCCCCGACAAATCGGTTAACGGAAAGATGCGCACCTCTTCCGAGGCAACACGCAGCAGCTCCCGAATCGTCTGGACATGAAAGTCATAATCCAATCGGTCACTGTACATAAACAGAAAATGGGCGGACAGCACCAGATGAAACTGATTGTTATCAAAAGGCAGCTCTGGCAGTACCGCGGCGACGTAGCGATCCGGAAACTCCCTCATATCCTGAACGCAATCACGGAGCGCTTGCTGGCGATGCTGACGAAGCCCCACCACATCTCCATAATAGTCCCAGACATAATTTCTCTTCGCCTGCTCCATCGTTTCCATCGCATGCCCGATATCCTGCAGCCCCTTGGCCTCCAGGTCATCCGGCTTGTGGTCATAGGCAATATCACTGGCCGTTATATCGAGACCACGCTTCGCACCGTGAGCGGTGAACGAACACGCACCGGAAGGGCAATCCAATACGCTTTTGCCGGCTAGGTCCGACATTTCCAAATCAAACATATGCGTGTACTCTTCAAACGTGCGGCCAATGAATACAACTCGGTCCAGTTCCTGCTTGGTCTTGCCTTGACTCTGCTCAGCTCTACTCATCTCTACTCACCTCAGCTATTTATTGCGGGAGCGGGTCCAATGGCTACTTCCCCACCTCCGCAAGGATATATTACCATAAGATGGAATGAGGGGATAAGGATTTTACGATCTCTACCTGTTCTTCTTTAGAAAGTCTACAACATCATTCAAGTCAGCTGTTTTCAAGGCAATTTTTTTGTGGTTCACCACTACAAAAAACGAAAATCTTCTAAGTCCTAAAGTTTCGGCCTAATCCGGGCTTGCTCATCCAGCTCATTCGCGGCATGGGCATCTTCATGGAAATAATGAATTCGTAATTCATCTTCCCCCTCCGCGAGCAGGTCCTCAGGCACAGCTATCTTGCTCAAACCAGAACAACCAATCACTATCACCAAGACGAACCAGGCTAGAACTCTCCTAAACTTCATAAACCCGTCACCCCCCTAATACAACCGTTCTATTTATACTATAATATAGATAACTAACTTTCTTCGGAGGGGATTTCCTTATGCTGCCTTATCCTGCTGCTACGACTAGAGAAGAGAAAATGAACATCATTCATCAAATCAAAGACCGACTGCTTCAGTTGCACGGCGATAACATTTTGGCCATTGGCTTGTACGGTTCGATTGCACAAGGGATTGATGGTCCTTACTCGGACATTGAACTTCAAGTTGTTACACAGGACGGAGTCTCCCTGCCCGGATATGAATTCATATACCCCCCTTTCAAAATCGAAATCGGAATGGAACAAAAGCAGGACATATTCAAGGATGCAGCGTCGGTGGACGACTCATGGGCGATTACAGCGGGCGCTTATGTCCATCTACAGGAAATCTACGATCCGGCGAACCTGCTTGCTGAGATTCGGAAGCTGCCCCTCCAGGTTTCAGACGAAGCCATCAAAGAAACGATGCGGGAATTCATGATCTGGGAACCCTACGAAACGATGGGCAAAATACGAAACAACGTCCAATCCGGTAACTTAGGCTACCTCCCGCTTGGAGCCAAGGACCTGACCTGGCAGACGGCCAAGCTGATTGGACTTGCCAACCGAACGTTTTACAATACAAGAGCCAAGACATTGGAGGAATCACTGTCCCTGAAATCCAGGCCTTCGGGATACGATGAGCTGGCACAATTGGTGATGCGGGGTCAGCTTCTCCAGATCGATCATGTGTATGAGCTTTGCGAACAGCTCTGGACCGGTCTGAACGCATGGTATGAAAAAATGAACATTGAATATAAATCAAAAGAGCTTCCATTCTGATGGAGGCTCTTGCTTTGTGTTATGCATGGAATGCTGATCATTCTCAATCTTATATTGACACATGTCATATTCTGGAACTACGCTGTGTAAGAGCCGCTTTCTTACATACGATGAAAGATCGCTTTACGAAACGCCTGAATGATCATAAAAAGGAAGTGAGTACTTATCATGCAAATTCAATTGAGTAGACCGCCGGATTACAGACCTCCTTATTGGCTGCCGCTTACAACCATCCTCACCGTCATACTCGTTATCTCCCTCATGCTGTGGTTCGAGAAGCCGCCAGAAGCCAGAAATATCGATGCGCCCGCAACCGAGTTCTCTGCCGAACGCGCGATGGCGCATGTCGAGCGCATCGCACAAGAACCCCATCCGATGGGTTCGCCTGCCAATGCGGAAGTCAGAGCTTACTTGGTGGAACAGATGAAGCAGCTCGGCTTGAACCCGGACGTTCAAGAATTTAATGGCCGACTGACAACCAAGTACATCGACGCCGACATTCAGCTTACGAACATTCTGGGTGTCATTAAGGGCACCGGATCGGGCAAACCGCTCCTGCTTATGTCCCATTATGACTCGGTCTCTACCGGACCCGGAGCCAATGATGCTTCGGTAAGCGTAGCTTCGTTGCTGGAGACGGCAAGAGCGATCCAAGCCGGACCTCCGCCGCAGAATGACATATGGATTCTGCTGACAGACGGGGAAGAGAAGGGCCTACTGGGGGCGGAAGTGTTCTTCCGTGACCCGCAGCACCTTGAGGTTGGCATGATTGCGAATTTTGAAGCCCGGGGATCGAAGGGTTCCTCCTTCATGTTTCAGACCAGCGACAGCAATAGTCGGATCATTGAAGAATACGCACAAGCCGTATCCAATCCTGTCAGCAACTCGCTCTTGGTGGACCTCTACAAACAACTGCCGAACGATACCGATTTGACGGTGGCGCTTGAGCATGGTCTCCCGGGACTAAACTTTGCCTATGGCGATGGGTGGGTCGCTTATCATACCCCGATGGACAACACGGAGAACGTCTCCCTTGAAACCATGCAGCATCACGGCGAGAATGCGCTGGCCGTGGCAAAGCATTTTGGCAATCTTGATTTGACTGACCTGGCTTCAACAGACAACCGTATTTATTTCAATCTATTTGGCCTGCTGGTTCATTACCCTGCAAAATGGGCGATCCCGATCACCGTGGTGTTCGCGGCGGTATGGATGGCTTTCGCAGTATTGTTTGCCCGTATCTCCAGACTCTCCCTCAAGGGAAGTTTGCTCGGCCTGCTAACCCCGATTGCGGCCATCGTGCTCTCGGCAGCGCTAAGCTTTGGCCTGTGGTCGCTGGTTGATACGTTGTGGGCCGGCAAAATGACGCAGCCCACAGGGGCAACCTATGATTCGCTTCTGTACAGTGTCAGCTTCATCCTGGTAACCTTCATCGTTCATGTTGCGCTCACCCGCTGGATCGTGCGGAAAGTGAATGAAATGGAGATGCTGCTGGGAGGCTCACTCCTGTTCCTGCTGCTGCTTGTCGGCTCAACCGGGTTCCTGCCGGGCGCAAGCTATTTATTTGCGATTCCGCTGCTGGTCCATTACGCGGCACTGACATGGGCGGCATTTACCCGGGACCCGATCGAATCCTTAAACCATCCGGCGGTCGTACTGGGAACGTCCCTGGTCCCTGTTCTGATGTTCACTTCGGTCTTTCATATTGTGTTCCTTATGCTGCCGCCAGGGATTCACCTGTTCAGCGTGGTGCTGATCGGGCTGATTCTTGCCCTAATGTCCCCTGCTGTGCGAATGCTCGCATCTGCCTGGAAATGGGTACTGCCAGCTGCCTTCATCGCCATCATCGTTCTGCTCGCCATCGGCTGGATCCAGGCCGAACCGGGACCGGATCGACCGGTTTATGAGAACTGGTAAGCATTACCTCGCCAGGTACCCTACCTGCTGCTTCAATGCTTGAGGGTGTGAGACCCGATAAACGCACCATGATCTCCATGCCAAACAAGCAAACGCGCGAACCGCGTTTGCTTGTTTTTTGACATTGGATCGATTCCGCCGCCGTTACTTCACGATATTTTGCCAATGCGGAGGTAGTTCATATGTCTTCAAATGTTTGTATTCCACCAGCTTGACCATACCGCCGGGAATCGTCGGAGCCACTTCAAACACAAGCCGATCCTTTCCAACCGAAATATGGGGACCAACCGTTGGATTGGCCTCAAGCGTAATGATGAAATGAAAACCGCGGAATCCATTCACCCTCTTCACTTCGGTCACATCCACAAAGTATGGATAAACCAGCGGCTGCTCCTTCAACGTGTGGATATAATGCCCGCGAACCGCCTCATCGATATGAGGAAGCAGAAATAGCATCAGCATATCCTGATATTGCAGCTGCGCACTATCCTTCTTCGGTGAAGAATAGGTCTCCTCGGCATAGGACGGCAGCGTTAAACCCATAACCATAACGACGGCAAGAATTAGGCTGATGAAGCGTTTGTTCATATTCTCCCTCGCCTCCTGCTCTAGCTCTTTATCTTTAGGCTACCCCAACCGATAGAATTGATGTAACACCCATGAAACGAACGTGATCCGCGATATAGATTAATCAGGGGACGTGCGATATGATAGGTGGAAGGAATGATATCGTATCGACTATGCCTTCCTTATCACATTCATCGTGCTTGTCCCATGGATACGGGGAGGATAACCATCAACATGAAAAAAAGGATTATGATCATGTCAGCAGCAATCATCTCATTTCTAGTTCTCATTATTGTCGGAGCAAGCTTCTACTTCTATAACGTCGCTATTGCCCGCGCCGACAAGGGCTTTCTGAACGGCAACCCGGAGCTGGAAGCCAATTCGAATATCGACAATCCCTTTGCGGACAGCAAGGATTGGTGGGCCCAGCAGAGCTTCGAGGAATGGAACCTTACTTCAGACGACGGTCTGAAGCTGCATGCTTACTATTTACCTGCCGAGGTATCGACGGATAAAACCGTCATCATTGCTCATGGCTACTCCGGGCATTCGGAGCAGATGAGCGGATTCGCCCAAATGTACCATAAGGACCTGGGTTACAACGTGCTTCTGCCCGATGCGCGAGGTCATGGACGAAGCGAAGGCGATTACATCGGCTTCGGCTGGCCGGAGCGCAAGGATTATCTGAAATGGATCGATCAAGTCATCGAGCATACGGGTGAAAGCTCGCAAGTTGTCCTTCATGGAGTATCCATGGGCGGTGCAACGGTCATGATGACCAGTGGCGAAGAGCTTCCTCCCCAGGTAAAAGCCATTGTTGAGGACTGCGGATATACCTCGGTCACGGATGAGCTGAAATATCAGCTGAAGCGCATGTATAAGCTGCCCTCCTTCCCACTGGTTCAATCCACGAGCCTGTTGACCAAGATCCGCGCCGGATACTCCTTCGGCGAAGCATCCGCACTCGAGCAGGTGAAGAAATCCAAAACACCAACGCTGTTCATTCACGGCGGCGGCGATTTGTTCGTACCTACCGAGATGGTGTATGAGCTGTACGAGAATGGTCCGGAGCAAAAGAAGCTGTTCATCGTTCCCGAAGCAGGCCACGGCATGGCGCGCCAGTTCGATCCCGAGGGATATGACCGCGAAGTGACGGAGTTTATTGGTGCGTATGTGCAATAAGAGGAAAAAAGAGCAGTCCATGTGGATTGCTCTTTTTTAGCGGAATTGTGTTAGGCGATAGTGTACAAGCAGTGCCGGAAATATCATTTACTTGGTAATTCTTGCTCTATTTCTAGAGATCTTGCTGCTCCAACGATGCAGCTCAAATATCCGGCGGATTAATGCGTGGAATGGTGTTCGATGCATCCTGGCTTGAGACCAGACTTTTATCCTCGAATCGTGTGGACAGAACGACAAGCGTCGATGAATGGCCAAACGTGTTGCACGTTTCAAGGAAGGTTTCCAAGCTTTCACTCGTTGCGGTGACGACCTTCAATAAATAATTGTACTCTCCGCTCGTCCTGTAGAAATCGACGATCTCCGGAGCCGACTCTGCGTATGCCTCGAACTCCCTGCAGTTATTCGATTTAAACAGTACGAACGCAGTGGTATACTTGCCGAGTTTCGATGGGGCAAGCACTGCACGATACCCCGTTATAACTCCCTGCTCCTCCAGCTTCCGAAGCCGTTCTGTCACGGCTGGCTGGGACATCACGATTAATCGGCTCATCTCGGAGATCGTAATTCGAGCATTTTCGTGAAGGATCGATAAGATTTTATTGTCTATGTGATCCATAATCCATGCACCTCATTTTTTAAAGTTAATGGCGTAAGCAACGTAATTATTAAGTTTTTTGACCCCAAACTCCTTTATAACTCCATTTCGATTGTAAAATAATTCAAATATAATTTCATTATAATCCGACAAGGGAGATGGAGAATATGACTACGAAATTACATGAGAGCACAATGATAAATGGGTTAAACTTTTTCACGACCATTGATGGAGTTAGAATTGCTTATCGAATGGATGGTCCAGCCGGTAAACCGGTACTGATGCTGGCGAACTCAATTGCAACCACAATACACATGTGGGACGGCCAAATAGCTGATCTTTCAGAGCATTTCCTCGTGCTTCGCTACGACTATCGGGGACATGGCGAATCGGATACACCTGAGGTTCCCTATTCGTTCGACCGACTGGGACGGGATGTCATCGAGCTGCTTGACTCGCTTCACATTGACCGCGTGCATTTCCTTGGGCTATCGTTAGGCGGTGCGGTCGCACAATGGCTTGCGATCCACGCTCCGGAGCGGATCGACCGGCTCGTCCTAAGCAATACGTCCTCCTATCTGGGACCGGCTGAGCAATGGCAAGGTTTAATCACATCTGTGCTGCAACCTGAGAACCTTCCCGAGTTCGCCGATACATTCATTAAGAACTGGTTTCCCTCACATATGGTGGAGTCAGAAAACGCGATCGTTGCTTCTTTTCGGGAGATGGTGCTGACGACTCGCCCACATGGAATCGCAGGAAGCTGGGCTGCTATCCGTGATATGGATATGCGCCGGACGGCTTCCCTGATCAGCAGCCCAACACTCGTCATTAGCGGGCAGTATGATACCGTGACGCTTCCGAGCCACGGTGAATTGATCGCTAAAACGGTGCCGAATTCCACGTTCGTCTTGTTCCCATCCGTACACTTAACGAATGTGGAATATCAATCCGAGTTCCTGAGTACTGTGCTGGAGTTTTTGCAGTCGAAATAATAAAGTGAATTACGAGGTGGGTATACGTGGATATCACAAAGAACCAAGTATGGGATCGTATATACTTGGTTCTTCTATCATTACTGGGGCGAAAGCAGTCCATGTGGACTGCTCTTTTTTAGCGAGGTGAGGGGTAACCTATAGCACCGTTCCCTTTCCTTCAGCTCTCGGGTTATATGTTCCCGCAATGCTTTACCGGCATATCGATAGGCCTCAATGGCTTCCTAGCGCTGAAGCCCCGGTCTTTTCCCCTCAGCCAGCATACCGTTAATTCTCTCGATTAATTCCGCCAGCTCGTTCATCGTCCGAAGCGTAAAATCGGCACCGCTACGGATAAACGTCTGTTCGGTTTTCAAAATCGCGGCTTCCCGGTCTGATTCTGACAGGGCATGGAACTCTTCTGCACTCAGGCCCATTTCCGAACTGCCGATGATAACGCCAACCGACCATACGCCTGCGTTCACGCCTTCTTTCACGTCCGAGACGGTATCCCCTACCTTAACGACTTTCCAGGATGCCGATAAACGGAGAGACTCCATATTCCGATAAATCATGTAAGGATAAGGCCTTCCTTGGGAATTCGTGTCATCCGGCGTGAAATAGACATCCGGGCTGTAGCCCTTTTGCCGGGCATTGGCGACCACGACCTCCATCATGCTGCTTGTATAGCCTGTCGTAGAACCGATCTTCAAGCCTTGACTCTTTAAAACTTCAACCGTTTCGATGACACCCGGGATCGGGTCCGTGTACTCGGATAAGGATGCCATCAAGGCCGGCTCGAATTCCGCGTACAGCCGCTCTACGTCCTGCTCATCGAAGGCTCTTCCGTACTTCGCTTCCCACAGCGCCGACACTCTCGGCATGGACAGCATGGCACGAATATGATCGATCTTCAGCATCCCCATCGGCGCTCTCGCCTCATCCATCGTCACTTCAATGCCCGCATTCTTAAAAATATCGACGAACACGTTCACCGGTGCAAAGCATCCAAAATCCACAGCCGTTCCGGCCCAGTCCAATATAACGCCTTCGATTCGGCTCATTGTGCCGTCACCCCCATATATTCTTCGATAATATGACATAACTGTTCGATATCCTGCTCATAGATTTCTCCGATATTCCCAATGCGGAAGGTATCCACGTCGGTCAGCTTGCCGGGATATATCACATAGCCTCTTTCTTTAATATAAGCGTAAAAATGCTCGAAGCTAAACCCTTCACTCGGGCATAAGAACGTGGTGATGATCGGGGATTGCTTGTCATCGGTAATGTAAGCCTGGATACCGATTTGCGCCAATCTCTCCCGCAGCAGGCGATTGTTATTCCGGTAACGGCTGAATCTCGCCGATACACCGCCTTCTTCGTTCAGCTCATCCAACGCTTTGGAGAAGGCGGCCACAACATGGGTCGGCGAAGTATATCGCCATTTTCCGTCCTGATCCATGCCTTTCCACTGATCATACAGATCGAGCGCCAAGCTGCGTGCAATCCCTTCGCAGGCTGCAAGCTTGTCCAGCTTGGCGATGACGAAGCCAAACCCCGGAACGCCCTGGATGCATTTATTCGCACTGCTGATCAGGTAGTCGATGCCAAGACCCTGAACATCGATTTCCATTCCGCCAAAACTGCTCATCGCATCGATTACGAGGGTTTTGCCGTATTCTCTGGACAACAACGAAACCATCTCCAACGGATTCAGAATCCCGGTTGTCGTCTCGCAATGTACCATCGCGATATGCGTAATACGCGCATCCTTGTGCAGTATGGCTCGCAGTTCATCCTCGCTTGGATGTTCGTCGTAATTCACTCTGTACTCCACATAATTCAGTCCGATATACTCCGCCATTTTCACGATCCGCTCACCATAAGCGCCGTTCGTTACGATCAGCACTTTATCATCTTTAGAGATGGTTGACGTCATGACGGCTTCGACGGCAAAGGTGCCGCTTCCCTGCATCAACACGGCGGTGTACCGCTCTTGATCCGCCCCGGCAAGTGCCAGGAGCTGTGATCTGATTTTTTGCGTAATCGATTTATACTCATCATCCCAGGTACAGCGGTCAAAGAGCATCTCCTCTTTCACCGTCTTGGTTGTCGTCAAAGGTCCTGGGGTCAAAAGCTTGTAGGTATTCATTTCACATCGCTCCTATGCTGGCTTATTCTTTGGATCCGTTGAAGAATTGCTGGTGCTCTTCTAGCAGCTCTACGGTCAGCGGCTTCTCAAAGGTCATCGAGTATGCAGGTTTGTTGACTTCATCCACGGTCTCCCCTTCGTACAGGGCCACCGGATAGTTCACGATCAGGTCTTTTCTGGCATCCTTCACAATGGTCTCTGCCATTTTCATCGCTAAATCCGTCGTGGCATTCTTCTTGTCCACCACCGCAACCGACTCGGTGAGCGAGAAGTTTCCTTCGACCGGATCCACGTAATCAATCGGTGCACCGTCAGCTTTGGCCGCTACCGCCTGATGGCGGAGTCCGAAGCCCGCAGCCACTTCTCCAGCCTGTACTTTTTTGATCGGACCCGAGCCCGAGCTCTCCAGATGCGGTCCCACATTGGCAATCAGATCATGGAGCACTTGGCGTCCCGCATTTTCGCCGTATTGGTTAATAATCGCCTGAACCAGCAGCCAACCGGTGGAGGAATCCATAATGTTCGGAATCGATACGAGTCCGCTGAATTCGGGTTTGGTCAGGTCCGTGATGGAGGTCGGTATCGGCAAACCTTTGTCTTTCAGCACCTGCGTATTCACGAAGATGGCGCCGGTATTCGCCAGAATCGGTGTGTAATATTTCGGATAAGTTCCGACAGCGCCTGCGTCAAAAGCCAAATCCTTAAACATGGAATGCTTGGTCTGTGAGCTTTCGATAAAGTACGAGCTCATCGTGACGAGATCCGCCTCAATTTTGTTCCCCTCAGCCATCAGTTTCCCGCCAAGTTCGGATGTACCCATGGATTGCACGAGATACTGCCCTTCGTAACCGGCATTCTTCAACGATGTTTCCATAGCGGCGACGGCCTCTTCATCCCCGTTGGTGTAGATGACCACCTTCTTTGCTTCCCCCGCGCTTCCGCTTCCGCAAGCAGCCAAAGCAAACACCATACTGATTGCGATCAATGACAGCAGCATTCCCTTAAGCGTCTTCATCATGATTAACTCCACTCCTTGAATTTGTATTGGTATTAAAAAAACAGGTTCAGTGCTTGATGTCCGCTGCGATACCGTATCGTACCTCCGATCGCTGTTGTCTTCAGATTTCTCTGATTAGAATGAATCCACTGTAGAAACCCGCAGACAAAGGCGAACGCATACGCTTCTCCAATACGATTCGTCCTCTCCGCTCGGTGTTCGAGTATGTTTTTTGCCAGCCGCAGATCCGGCATCGCAGCGGACATGAACGTAATGGCGGCTTTAGCGCTGCGCCGTTCTCCTCTGCCATGCGTCGCAAACCAGCTTGATGATCAGATTCGTGAAGAAGATCAGCATCGACAGCACGAAAATCTCATTAAACTTGGCGAAATGCTGCAGCTCTTTGATTTTGCTGGCTACAAGCGACGTCTGGGCAGATACAAGAAAGATAATGCCGCTGATCGTCACCATAGCGTTGATGAAATAGTAGCTGAACATCTCAATGACGGTTGAAGCCGAGTTTGGCAGAATCACCCGATAAACGGTCTTGAACCAGCTGTCCCCCAGCAGTTCTCCCGTGGTTTCCCATGAGGGATTCATCTTGGACAAGGAGTTCTTGGCCATCAGATACGGCGTCGTAAAGAAATGAACGATATTGCACAGAACGATAATGATGAAGGTTCCCTTCAGGCTGCTTCCATTAAAGAAGAGCAGGTAGGATATCCCCAGCACCATGCCGGGCACTGTATTCGTGATCATCGATACCATATCCACCGTGGATCGGGCTTTTAACGGCGTACGCACATTCAGCAGCGCTGATCCGTAGGCCATCAAGGTGCCAAACAAAGCCGTCAGCAAGCCCACCCAGAGCGAATTGCGGTATACCCCCGTCAAATCACCCGATTGTAAGACGTCCCGTACATGCTTAAGCGTAAACGTCAGGTCATAGGGGTAGCTGCTCAGCCATGGCGCAATGAACATCACGACAAAAACCGATAGCATGCCAAGCACGATGACCGATGACATTATGCCGAAGGCGATATCCCGAATGCGCTGCCGCGGCAGCTCGATATCCGACAGCTTGTCATAGTGGAAATTCCACTTTTCCAGGTAGTTCAACAGCCAGATGCCGAACACAGCGGGGATCAGCATGATCACCGCAATGACAGCGCCTTGGTTGAAGTCCGGAATGGAGCCCAGCATCACCTGATACAGCTGCGTTGCCACGACCGGATAGGTACCGCCAACCGAAGCCGGAATGCCAAAATCCGTAAAGCTTAGGATAAAAGAAAGCACAAAGGCTCCGCCAAGCGCTCCGGCGAGGGGGCGCAAAATCGTATTCAGGAAACTCCTCATCGTACCGTCACCCATTAACTTGGAGACGATGATGAACTTTTTATCAATATACTTAAACGCGTTATGGATCAGCAGGAATACTGGTGGCAGCGTGTAAATGACGTAGCCTATGAGCAGTCCGTTCCATCCGTAGATTTCAAACAAATTACGCCCGGCAAGCCGGGTGATCAATCCCTGATTACCGAACGAATACATAATGGCGAACCCATATGTAATGGTCGGGAGCAGCATGGGGATGATGATGACCGTTTTCAGCAGGCCTTTAACAGGCCGGTATATTTTGGTGCAATGAATGGAATACGCGAGTATAAACCCCAGGACGGTTGTGATCACCGCCGTGATGCCCGATATCTTCAAACTGTTACCAATCGCTGTGATGAATTCCCGATTCGACCCTATGGATACATAATGCCCGAGGGTAAACCCCTGATCGGATTCGAAGGAACGGATGAGCAGGATGAGCAGCGGCAAGAACAGAAACACGGCGAACAATAACAGGATGACGGTAAAGATAATCCGCATTTCCGGTTTCACGTTATGCATACTGCTCACCGAACAGGTTGTAGATGTTCTGCCTTTTGATGTGCAACTGCTTGATAATAAACTGCTTCACAAAATCATTGCTCGGATGATGGACAATCTCCTGGGGTGTGCCGAATTGGGCAATCTGTCCCTGATGGATAATCAGGATTTTGTCCGAAAGCGTCAGCGCCTCCTCCGGGTCATGCGTCACAATGATCGTGGTCAGTTTGAATTCTCTGGCAATCGATTGAATCCGCTGCTTGATCGACTCCTTGATCACGCCGTCCAGCGCGCTGAGCGGCTCATCGAGCAGCAGAATCTTCGGTTTCGTAACCAGCGTTCTGGCCAGGGCCACTCTCTGCTTCTGCCCCCCCGACAATTCGCCGATCCGCTTGTTTAAGTGAGGCTGAAGCTCCAGAAACTCGATATATTCCTGTACCTCCTGCTGACTCACGCTCCCCTTCTTGTTGCGCAGGCCGTATACGATATTGTCGTAGGCATTCAGATTGGGGAATAAGGCATAGTCCTGAAAAACGATATTAAACCCCCGCTTTCTCATCGGCACGTTGCTCAGATTTTGATCTTGGAACACGATTTTTCCCTGATCCATCCGGGTGAGTCCCAAAATAATATTCAGTAATGTGGTCTTTCCGCTGCCGCTCGGACCGAGCAGTGACACGATCTCGCCCGAACCGATTTCTACGTTGATGTCATCCAAAACCACTTTATCGTCGAATTGTTTGCTAATATGCTCTAGCTTCAGCAAACGGCTCACCTCCCTTAAACACATCCTCAGTATAGAAACCATATGTAAACAAGAATCATGAGAACTGTTAAATGTAAGTAAATTATGCATATATCATTCATAAATTAAGACCAACTATTGACCATATTCATCCACGTTAGTTGCCTAACTTACGAATAATATAGGTATTTCTATTGAACATGGCCGAGCGAATCGGTAAACTAGACATGAATGCAGGCACCAACTACTAATGCGGATTGAATGGGTGAGCGAATGTTTCCACTGGAGAGGCAAAAGAAAATACTTGAGCTGCTTACGATTCGAAAAGTGCTGAAGATCACGGAGCTAACGGAAGAGCTGAACGTCTCGGTGGATACGCTGCGCCGGGATTTGAACACCTTGACCAAGCAGGGGCGGATCGAGAAAATATATGGCGGGGTTAAGCTCGTCGAGTCCCGGTTCGGCGAATCCTCCATGGACGAGCGCATGGTCAGCCAGTTGGAAGAGAAGGACCGGATTGCCCGCAAATGCGGCGAATTCGTCCATGACGGCGATTGCATCTATATCGACAGCGGCTCGACTACGTATCAGATGGCCAAATACGTGAAGCATAAGAAGAAGCTGACGGTGGTTACGAATTCGCTACCGGTTGCGATTGAGCTGATGGACAGCGATGTGGAACTGATTATGATCGGCGGCAAAATCCGGCGGGAGGAACAATCCGTCGTCGCGTATGAATACATTTTCAACTTTCATGAGCTGAATGTGTTGAAGGCGTTTATCTGCTGCAGCGGCATTACCATCGAAAAAGGCATTTCCGACTACAATCTGGAAGAAGCCATTACGCGCAAAAAAATGATCGAGCTGTCCAAAGAGGTGGTTGTCATGGCGGACAGCACCAAGTTCGGCAAAGACGTCACCATTTCCATCGCATCGCTCGACAAGATTGATACGATCGTGACCGATGCGAACGTCCATGCAAGCTTCATCCCAAAATTCAAAAAAACCAATACAACGCTAGTCATTGCGGATGAATAGAATAGAGCACGCCAAAAAACGGACATTACCGATCGCCGAACGTCAGCGAGTATTGGAATGTCCGTTTTTTAGTTCACACTGGCGAAGACCGATGCCAGCTTATATGTACCGAGCCTTTTCCAGTATCCTGCATCCATACGGGTTATCTTCTTCCCCCCATGCATCACCATCTCTTTATTATGTGCATGACGCCCCCCTTTTGTAAGCGGTTGTACATTAGAAGGGAAGTCCATATAATGATTAATGAATGGGAAACAGGATATTTTTGTTATTTTCTGCGACACCATGCAGGTAGAGGAGGAAACTGATTATGAACGTTGGATCAGCACGCGCTGCGGCAACGGACTGGGTCTTGCAGCATGCCAGCAGGGAGCCTGGATACATGGGTGCCTATTTTAGCGGCTCCACAGTCGGAAAGCCGGATGAGGCGGAGATGGACCCGTCCTCGGATATTGACATCGTTATCGTTACCCAGGATGCGGAGCCCCCTCTTAAGCTGGGAAAATTTATCTACCAGGACGCTTTGATCGAAGCCACCTATCTGTCCTGGCGAGACCTCGCCTCGCCCGAGCAGGTATTAACGTCCTATCATCTTGCCGGCAGCTTTCGTGTAGACACCCTGATGTCCGATCCGACTGGGCAGCTGCGCAAGCTGCAGACGGAGGTTTCACGTCGTTTTTCCGACCGGATATGGGTTACCCGCCGCTGTGAGAACGTGCGCGAACGAATCATAACCGGACTCCGATCCATAGATCCTTCTGGCCCTTGGCATCGCCAGGTTACCTCCTGGCTGTTCCCTACCGGCGTAACTACCCATATGCTCCTGGTCGCCGCTCTTCGAAACCCTACGGTCAGGCTCCGCTATGCAGCGGTTCGCGATGTGCTCAAGGAGTATAACCAAGAGGAGGTATATGAGGAGCTGTTACGACTTTTGGGCTGTAAAGACATGAGAGCCGAACAAGCCATGATTCATCTCAATGGATTGGCCCGAACCTTCGATGCCGCGTCTGCGATTGCGAAGACCCCTTTCTTCTTCAGCAGTGACATTACGCCGGATGCAAGAGCCATTGCCATTGACGGCAGCCGCGAGCTGATCCTAAACGGAAGCCATAGGGAAGCCGTCTTCTGGATGGTGGCTACCTTCGCTCGCTGCCACAACATATTGGAGGTCGACGGGACTCCTGAGTTTCAGGAGCAGTATATCCCTGCTTTTGATGCGATCCTTGCGGATCTCGGCATAACCTCCACCGATGACCTGCTGCAGCGGGCAGACGAGGTTCTCCATTTCCTGCCGAAACTTTGGAGCGTCACGGAAAGCATCTTGGATGCCAATCCGAATGTAACAGGCGAGCGGGAATCGACCTCATAACTCTTCTAAATTTCATATAACAAAAACCACGCCAGGATTGATCCGTGCGTGGTTTTTGTTATATCCCATCGTGCGTATGACACCCTGTGCGTACGATAAGTGCACGGGAGGGATGCTTCACATGGCTGTCAACCAACATGCTTGGATGACCGTCCTACATGCTTGACGCACGCATGGCCGTCGTATGACCTATTAGCGGCCTTCCTCCTGCAAAGGCAGATAAAATCGGTGCTCCTCTTGATCTTTGACAAAGCCAACCGACTGATAGAGTAACAACGCCGTTTCATTGGCTGCCTTCACTTCAAGTTTTACTGAGGTGGATCCCTGAGCCTGAAGATAGGACATGGCACGGTAGAGCAGATGTTTGGCGATTCCCCGTTGTCTCCACGGCTCTCTCACAAACACATCTTCAATCACGCCGACGTTCCCCTCTTCCAGCCATGCCATGGTACTGCCTATAATCATGTCCCCTTCCAGGACATTCATCGCAGTCCAGCCGGGATGCTCTTTATATTCCCGTAAGCGTTCAAGCCCCAGCGGCGCTTCCGGCCAAACCTCGGCCTCGAGCTTTAGATACATCTCTTCCTCTTCCGCAGACACCATCTTCCACAGTCGATAGCGATAGCGATCATCTAACGGCAAGGCTTGTAAAGGCTCCTCAAGTGACCGCTTCATGGTATACAGCTTCTCCAGCGGCTGAAATCCGATTTCCTCAGTAAAAAAAGCATTATTGGCGATCTCATGAACATAATTGCCCACGCACAAATACGTCCCGTACATCTTCGGCAGCGTCCTCTTTAACACAAGGGCATGTTCATAGAGCATCTTATACATTTCACCTAGAAGATCATAATCCCGCTCCCGCTGAGGTACAGCCTTGAGATTCACATAAATGTGATGCTTGCAATTAGGCGCACATCCCGGCGGGATCACGTTAATAATGCCCACCTGTCCCTTGGCCACCATCTTCCCGTCTTCAATAGCACAGAACACATTGCCCCAATTCTCCTGGTCACCTACCCACCAAAACAACGCATCCGCTGCGGATACTGCCTGATACAGCTCCCCCAGCAGAGGCATATCGCCCTGCCTAAAATTCCGAATGATTCTTTCACCCAAATGAATGTCACCAGCCTTTGCGTTCATTGTAAGACGACCCTGAATGATAAAAATAGATAAAAAACAACTATAAACGAACAAATCGCTTAACCATGCACCGTTTTCCTTATTATGGGTTTACAACGTTTTAATTACGCAATATAATAATTACGTAATAACATAACAATGATAAAGCGAGGTTGATGATTCCCCATGACACGTGATCTGGTTTATGAGATGGATGTCTTAAAGAATCAAATGACGGAACTGCAGCAGCTTGTCTATCAAGCCCTTATGGAACGCAAACCTGGTTCCGCATCAAACCAACACCGCCAAGAAATCTCGCCAACACCTACGATATATAAAGCAGCCTCCGAGGACGGCTCCGTCTTCTACTCCGGACAAGTGCACCTGAATGGACAAAACATCCGCTGGGAGCCGCAGGAACGGCGAATGGATCAATTGCTGGACATGAACACCGAGAAGGCCGCCAAAATCCTCGCAGCACTGGGCAACAAGCAGCGCCTGGATATTTTAAAGGCCGTCATGGCAGAGCCCCTATCCGGCACCGAGCTGGTAGAACGTTTGAATATGGGAACGACGGGTCAGCTGTATCACCATCTCAAGGCGCTGCTCGGCGCGGATCTCCTTGTACAGGAGCAAGGCGGAAAGTACGCTCTTCCTAAGCATCGGAGCCTGCCGTTCCTACTGCTGCTCTCTGCTGCTGGCGATCTGCTCGATACAAGCGATTACCTGGAGATGACCGAAACCCGCAACAATGCAGGGATGTATTTTGGGACTTCGCACGGCTTCGATATTCATCAGCTGCTCTGGGCCGTCGTGGAAAATTCCATATTGGAGCACACGAGTGGGTATGGCGATCAGATTGGCATTTACCTGCATGAGGATGGCAGCGTGACGGTTACCGATAACGGGAGAGGCATTCCCGTGCAGGCCCTTCCGAATTCCAACATCCCAGTCGTACAATCGGTACTAACCGATGTCCACCGATTGAACACCAGCGCACACTTTCTGGCCCCCGGCGCGGAGAAGGGCATCAGCATCGCAGTAGTCAATGCTCTCTCCAAGCATCTGACCGTGGAAATTCGCCGTGACGGTAGCATATACCGGCAGGAGTACAGGCACGGCATTCCGCAGACCGGGCTTCTGATTGTCGGCATGACTCAAGAGACGGGCACCAGCGTGACATTCAAGCCTGAGCCCGAATTATTCAGCTCTGCCTTTGATATTAACCGCATCATCGAGCGTAAGAGCGCAATTGCCGCGGATTATCCTGGAATCACCCTGACGATCCGCAATACGGCTGAATAAGGGGAGCTGGAGAATAGGTAGTTCGAAGCCTTTGCACCATGCTTTTTACAGCAGCGTTTTTTACAGCAGCGATACGCGCAGATGCCGCATCGAGGGTACTGCTCCCTATGCAAACCGTGGCTGAACCAACGGTCCTGGAACGAATACCGGTCCGGATGTAGAGACGCTATGTGTGGTCCGGGGCATGCTTGAATGGCTGTCGACCGAGCGCATGTCTGGTGCTATACTGAGCTTGAACGAACGCTAATCGAGGTGAGATAGAATGTTGGAACGTTCTATGGAGAATGTAATGGAATCTGAACAGGAAAGGGGATGGTGCGTTTAATTTAAAAAATGAAACGAGGACGATAAACATGAACATACAGAGTACGGTAATGAGCGAAGGATTTGCATTGAATGTTTCCATTCGTGGAAATGGCAGGCCCATTTTGGTGGTGGGAAGCAGTATTTACTACCCCCGCTTGTTTTCGGAACAACTCTACACTTCATTTCAACTGATTTTCCTGGACCATCGAGGCTTTGTTAAGCCCCCTCGGACACTGGAGCCGGAAGAATACACACTGGATAAGGTTCTGGATGATATCGAAGCGGCAAGACAAACGCTGGAACTGGAGGATTTTATTATATTGGGGCATTCGGGGCACGCCTTCATGGCGCTGGAGTATGCCAAAAAATACCCGGAACACGTCCGGAAGGTAGTCCTGCTGAACACCGCCCCGACCAACAGCCCGGAGCGGCAGCAGCAGAGCTTTGCTTTTTTCAATGAGACGGCGTGTCCTGAGCGGAAACGGCAGTTTGAAGCGGATATCGCCCTGCTGGAGGGTGATATCCAGAGGGAGCCTGAACGGCGGTTTGCTCATATGTGCATCCGAATGGGAGCGCACAGCTTCTATGATTATGCCTATGACGCGGCCTGGATGTGGGAAGGCGTCTTCACCAACATGCCCGTCATCGATCATTTATGGGGAGAAGCCTTCGCGCGGCTCAATCTGATCGATTCGCTGAAAGAGGTTGCCAAGCCCGTCCTCATTGGTCTTGGACGGTACGACTATTTCGTTAGCCCCGTATCGCTTTGGGATGCGATTAACGGCTCGCAAGCTAACGTGAAGAAGGTCATTTTTGAAAAAAGCGGCCATAATCCGATGTTTGAAGAGCCCGATCTGTTTAACGCCCTATTGACGGATTGGATTCATGAAACGGACAACTAACCCGTGAAGATACAACGTATGCGTTACTGTAATGAAGAGGAGCCTTCAGCTCTGGGGGCTCCTCTTACATCTATTTGCACGTTTCAGTCGGTAAACTCTTGAAACTCTCGCTTCATACAGCTTCGACTGCAGTGTGCGGATGGGTGCTCTTTTCGCTGAGAACCGCGCCTTTTTGAGTCCAGACGGACATGGGAGGCGCTATTGGCTGATATCTTGGGCTGTTTTTGTGTTCATGCGGGCATAATATCCGCTATTTGCGGATATTCGATCGTTTTTGATCATGCGGACACAGGATCCATAATTCACTGATATTGAGCGCTGTTTTTGAGAACATGCGGACACAGGATCCGTTATTTGCTGATATTGAGCTATTTTGAGTTCAAGAAACGGACACTGGATCCGTTAATGTAACACATTCACGGAAAAATCCCGGAATATTTTGCGAATAGCGGATCTCATGTCCTCAAACCACTACGAAATGGCCAAAAACATAGAAATAGCGGAACGGCTGTCCTTTAAAACACAAACCAGCCCCATCAAAAAACCTAGATGCATTGAGTCCTTGAGACGTCGCCCCTCGATGCCTTACTTCGACTCTCGTTACCTTGATACCTTAATTTCCTAATTCTCGATTCTCGCTCTCGGTGCCTTGATACTTTGATTCCTCAATCCTCAACTCTCGATACATTAATTACTCAATTCCTCGATTCTCGGTTACCGATACATTAATTACTTAATTACTTAATTACTGAATCCTCGGTTACCGATCCCTCGATCCTCAATCCTCAGCTCTCGATACCTTAATTACTTGATTCCTCAATTTTCAATTCCCGATTCTCCATCCTTAATTACTTAATCCTCACTCCCGGTATCTTGATACCTTACCTCGATCCTATCCTTAACTCTTCATACCTTGATACCCAGATTCCTTGTCTCCAGATCCCTAGATCCCTTGATGCAGCTCCTATTTTACCTCGCAGGGTATCGTACGATTTGCATCATAACGACAATAGCTTCTCGCGCCCTCTCAACTCCATCGACTCGCCTTTTGGGGTTTGAGAAACGAAGAGCCCTATCATTAGTGGGACAGCTCCCCCAGCCTGCGCGTCTCCTCCTCAATACGGCTGGTATCGATCCGCTCGAACAATAGCTCTACGTCATGAATCGGCCTGCCCGCCGGAACCTGGCACCACTTCCACACAGGCGGCTCCAGCGAGAGAAAGTCCCGTATCCTATCGCAAGAGAACGGAATGAACGGCTGCAGTAGATTCGCCAAATTGGCTATGATCTGAACACAAATGAACAGCGTTGTCCCGCACGCTTCATGATCCTCCTTGACCTGAATCCACGGCTTCCGTTCATCAAAATATTTGTTTGCCAGGCGCACGGTGCTAAAAATCAGTTCCAACGCTTCCTTCAGTCGCCCACCCTCAATAAGCGCCCCGGCCTCGCGATACAGTGCCTCAACTCTATTCTGCCACTCTTCGGATATGCAGCCCTCAGGCACTTTCCCCTCAAACGATTTGTTCACAAACACCAAAGTACGGTTGACGAAATTCCCAAATGCTCCAAGCAGTTCGCCATTGTGACTGTGAATGAACTCCCTCCAGGAGAAGTCGGTATCCCGCTTCTCGGGTCCGTTCGCAATGAGGAAGTAACGAATGGAGTCCGGCTGGTAACGGCTTAGCACATCCGGCACCCATATCGCCCAATTCCGACTGGTCGAGAACTTCCTCCCTTCCAGCGTCATATACTCGCAAGATATGATTCGGTCCGGCGAATGCAGATCATCGGCACCCTTCAGCAGCGCTGGCCAGATCAGCGTATGAAACGGGATATTATCCTTCCCATGAACATAATAAGCCGTAATCTCATCCCTCCCCTTGAGCCAAAAGGATTCCCAATCGCCGCCCGTCTCTGCGGCCCACTGCTTGCTGGCGGATAAATAGCCGCTTACCGCTTCGATCCAAACGTAGATTTTCTTATCCTCAAATCCCGGAACAGGCACATCTACGCCCCACGTCAGATCCCTTGTAGCCGCCCGATCCTGAAGGCCCTCCTCCAGATATCTGCGGGTCAGTTGCACCGCATTGTCCCGCCAGCCTTGAGCGTTATTCAGGTCATTGGTCAGCTCCCCCTGAAAATGCGACAGCGATACGTAAAAATGCTCGGTAGGACGCTCCTCCGGAGGGTTTCCGCAAATTTTGCAGGTCCTGTTCGTCAGGTCGGACGGATCAAGTATCGTGGAGCAGGCGTCGCACTGATCGCCACGGGCCCTGCTGCCGCATACGGGGCAGTCTCCTTCCACATAGCGGTCCGGCAGAAACCGTCGATCGGTTTCGCAATACGTTTGCAGCACGATTTTACGATACAGATGTCCGTTGTCCAGCAGCTTCAGAAACAACTCCTGCACCACCGCGTGATGAAACGCCTGATCGGTTCGCGTGTACAAATCGTAGGAGAAACCCAGCCGTTCGAAGCAATCCACAAACTCCCTATGGTACCGATCCGCAATATCCCCGGGAGCCACACCCTCCTGAATGGCTTGAACCGCCACAGGCGTTCCATGACAATCACTACCGGATACGTACAGGACTTGAACGCCTTTCGCGCGGAAATAACGTGCCAATACGTCGCCGGGCAAGAGGCTTGCAAGTCTCCCCAAGTGTAAGGACCCGTTAGCGTAAGGCCAGGCACCGCCGATAAAAATGTTCGCCATGTCAATCTTCCTCCTTTTTTTAGACAACAAAAAAAGCCCTCATCCCAAAAGGGACGAGAGCTTGCCGCTCACGTGGTACCACCCAATTTCATTCATGCCTTGCGGCATTCACCTCTTCGGGTACGACGCCATATATCGCGTGTATACCCTAGCACGTTAACGGGTGCGGGATCCGGCACAGCCTACAACCCTTACAGGGTTTCGGTGCACAGCTCAGAGACCATATTCCCCTGGTTCATTCCTTACCCCTTTTCACCGGCCGGGGCTCTCTGTTCAAAGACGTCGCCAAGGCACTCTTTCTCTTCATTGCTTTTGTTTAACGGTATTCAAGTTACTGGAAATCATACCCGAACATCATGGATGAAGTCAAGGGGACGAATAAGCAGCTTTTCGAGCTCTTTCTCGGCCATCCCGTATCGCTCCCAGCTTCTTCCCCAGCATCATCCTCAGTTTCGTGTTCGGATTATCCCAGTCATGAGGTACGAATCCCGTTACATCGAAGAAACCTGAGAAACAATAAAAAAAGATGACCCCACAGTTGGAGTCATCTTTTTGTTATGACAGCTGATTCCTACGGAACCTTCTGCAGTCACTTCGATAAAAGATATTGGCGGCCGCTAAGCACCGCCAAGCAGCAACATCATTACGCTTTAGGCGCCAGCTCCGCCGCCTGACGGATGGCTTCCATCAAGCTTTTCTCATCGGCGATGCCTTGACCGGCAATGTCGAACGCCGTACCGTGATCGACACTGGTGCGGATAATCGGAAGACCAACGGTAATGTTGACGCCTGCGTCCAAGCCGAGCACTTTGACGGGACCATGTCCCTGATCGTGATACATGGCCACTACAATGTCAAAGTCACCGCGAACTGTCCGGAAGAACAGCGTATCGGCCGGCAGCGGGCCTACGACCTGGATTCCTTCCGCCTGCGCCTTCTCGACGCCCGGTATGACTTTCTCTTCCTCTTCGCCATATCCGAACAATCCGTTCTCGCCTGCATGAGGATTAATTCCGCAAACGGCAATCCGCGGAGCGGCGATGCCGGACTTCTGCAGCGTCTCATGAGCAAGCTTAATGACATGGTACACGCGCTCCGGATGAATGGACCGGACGGCATCGATGATGCCGACATGGGTCGTCACGTGAATAACCTTCAGATTCGGCGCCGACAGCATCATGGAGTAGTCCGTGGTTCCGGTCAAATCCGCCAGAATCTCCGTATGGCCCGGATATTTGTGACCCCCTTTATGCAGGGCTTCCTTATTCAGCGGAGCGGTGCATATGGCCTGGATTTTATGGTCCTTCGCCAATTCGATGGCCGTCTCCAAAAATTTGAACGCGGCGTGTCCGGCTTCCGGGGCAACTCGTCCTATCGGCAAGTCCGCCGGCAGCAGATCCAGATCAAGCACATGAACCGTGCCAAAACGGTAGTCAACCTGCTCGAGCTCATCGGCAGTAATCGCTTCGATAGTCAAGTCACTGCCCACGAAGGACTTTGCCCGCTCCAGTATCTTCACGTCCCCGATCACAACCGGGTGACTGATATGATACATCTCCTCATTCATGAGGCTTTTGAGTATAATTTCAGGACCTACGCCTGCGGCGTCTCCCATGGTAATCCCGATAACCGGTTTATGCTGGCTCATGTTCTCACCTTTTTCTTATTTGTTATATAGTGCAAGGAATCTACCAGGGATTCATCATTTCCGAAGCCCCCGGCTTTGGTGACGGTCCAGTAGCCTTTTCCCATGCCCTGAAGCCTTCCGAACGGCAGGCCAGGCTCTACTTCCGAATACAGCTGCATTTCTCCCATGCCAAGTTCCATACAGATAGCCTTAGCCGTATCCCCGCCGGTTAATACCAACCCTTGGATGTCAACGTATGCCTGTAAAATGGCTTTTGTCATTCTTCCGAGTCCCAGCGAGATCGCTTCGCTTACCTCGGTTGAAGATAATCCCTGCTCATCCCCTGCTTCTTTTGCAAGTCTGCGGTTTTCTTCCGAAGCGTCGACGTACAGGACCAAGTAGCGATTGTCCATATCCTGAGCGATTTGCTGCAGGACATCTTCTGTGTCGTAAGTTTCACGAATCAGCGCAGCCGGATCGATCTCCAGCATCAACGAGCCGGGCATGTCCTCGACGGCACGAAGCTGCCGCCGGGTCGTTTGGGACAAGCTTCCTGATACGATCAGCGCTTTATCCGCCTGGGCCCAGTCTTGGCTCCCCTCCTCCAAGGAGGTCAGGGACAACGCCTCCGGCAAGTATTCGATCAATCCAGCGGAACCGGCCCACAGAATCTTCTTGTCTAGCTGTGAAAATAATGCCGCTATCGCCTGTAAATCCTCTTCCGTCTCACTATCGCATACAAACCAGGTTTGACCTTCGGCCAGCTTGGATTGGAGCCATGGCAGAAATTGCGCGGCGGGCTGCCGCACTTGACTTGATGAAACCAGCACCGCCTCAGGCTCTCCTTCCCTCTGCAGCAGCTTCGGGATATAGCTTTCCATGACGGGCGTTTTGGGATCCTTGGCAAACTCCGTCTCCGTGATCAGTACACCTTGAACATAGTGATGTCCCTGTACCGTCGTGCGGTTCATTTTGGGAAAAGCCGGAGCGATCAGCACCAAGTCCGGTCGATATACCTTCTGCACCGCCCGCAGTTCCTCTGCAACATTCCCGCGCAAGGTCGAATCCAGCTTCTTGTAGATGTGGCGGCAGCCCTGCTCTTCAAGGAATTGAGCGGCTTCATACGCCGCTTCATAGGCGTCCACACTGCGTTTCGCCCTGCTATCCGTATCCACGATCAACACTTCGGCACGGGTGTCCTGACGGTAATGGCGATGATCGAAGACGACGGTGGAAACCAGCCCCTTCTTCGCCAATTGTACACCCGAGTCATTCGCACCGGTCAGATCGTCCGCGATGATTCCAATTTGTTTTATCACATTTCATCACACCTTCTATGATTCGGCATCTGCTGTATTTGTATCAAATGAGTGCCCTTTCTTCTCTAGACGCTTCACTAAAAACCCGACATATAAAGGAAGCAGGATGGCGGTCGTTACCACGGACGCTGCAACCTGCACCGTCGCGATATCGGTAAATGCTGCAAAGGATGCATTCGCCGCCCCGATTGCAGCAGGTGTAGCCACGGCATTACCGGCTGTGGAGCCTTCCGCTGCCCCCACGATCGGATTCCATTTCAACGCTTTAAACACAAAGTATCCTGCGGTACCTGTAACGAAAACCGTCAGCAGTCCAAGAATGATACCCGACAAGCCGCCATCCACGATCGCTCCGAAATCAATGCCCATTCCGAGCGCAAATGCAAAGAACGGGATCAGCATGGAGCTGCCTTTGTCCAAAAACTTGCGCATCTCCTCATCCAAATTACCCAGCACCATCCCCACAATAATCGGAAGAAGAACCGAGATGAAGGATACAAAGGAGAACATGCCGTCCACGAATCCCATGGCGCCGAAGATTGATAAGGCCACCATCGTGAGGAAAGGTCCGTCATTCAGGGCAAGCAGCGAATACGCAGCACGGTCTTCCTTACTGCCGTATTGGCCTACCAAAGCTACGAACAATCCCCCATTACTGTTGGTCATTGCCGCAATGACGGCAATCGGCGCCAGACCTAGCCACAATCCATTCTCTCCAGCAAACAGATAAGCGATCAGTCCGAACGCCGCGCCGACCACCCACTTCGTTGCAAGCAGCGTGGCCCCTTTTCCAACGGAAACGCCAAAGGATTTGACGTTAATCTGTGCCCCCGTACAGAGGAGGAACAGCGCAATCAATGTACCTGAACCGTTTACAAATAAAGACTCCGTAAAATTCCCGATCCGGAGTAGATCCGGTGCAAAGGTGTTGATGACTGCTGCAATAAGCAACGGTACCACCATCATACCTCCAGGAATCCGATCCAACGTCGCTTTAATCTTCATTATTGTAACACCCCTTTAATAATTGTTTCAATATTAAACAGTGATCTCATATTGAAATCGCTTGCAGGGTTTATTGTAAGTGCATACAATTAAATTTGCAACATATTAAAGATTAATTGTTGCAAATTTAAACAATCAATTGTTGCATTGCCTCTAGTTTATTGAAATAAATCCCTCTCTATCCTAATATCTGCCGAAACGGAGAGATCTATTGATCGCAAAACAAAAAAAGCTGAAACTATTGTTTCAGCTTTCTCCACAGGGTCGAACGGTTGATACCCAGCCGCTCCGCAACCTTCGTCTGATTAAATTGTTCCTCCTCCATAATCGCGTCGATGATCCTCTTCTCGATCTCATCCAACGTACCATGAAGAAACTCGGGGCTCATCGCAGCTGACGGATGACCTTCCTTCTTGGCAAGAAGCCGGGAAATGAGCGGCTTGCCGATCACGTAGCCCTTCTCCTCCGTCACTGCGTCCTGGAGCAGGATTTTCAGCTCCGACACGTTGCCCGGCCAATCGTACTGGGTCAGCAGCTGAATCGCTTCATCCTTGATCTTGATCGGTGAAGTCCCAAGCGTGCCATGGTAGGAGGCAATATAATAAGTCACCAATGGTTTGATGTCGTCCTTACGCTCGCGTAGAGCCGGCACGGCTATCCTTACCGCCTCCTCATCCAGCAGGAGGGGATGATAATTCGAATCGTCCTTTTCCAGCGAGAGGATGATCGTGAACGCCCGGTTTTTCATCTCGTTCATCCACTGCTTCAAATCCGCCATTTGTTTCGGGTCGATCGCATCCAATCCATGGATATATAGCGTGCGGATATCGCTGTCCCAAGCTTCCTTTTCGTGGTTTTCCGACAAAGCCACCGCCTGCTTTCCGGTAATCCGGACATACAAGCCCCGGCCTTCGTTCTTTCGGTAATGAATATACCGGGAGAGCAGCTGCTTGCCTGTACCGGCTTCGCCGATGAGAATCAAGGCACAGCTGTCCAGATGGTCCTCGATCCGCTGCAGGCAGCCGCGCATCGCCTCGCTTTGCGATATCAACATCGGCAATTGGGCCACGGCCTCGACATGATAGCCTGCGGCCTCCCCATTTTGCTTCAACTCGGAAAAAGTGTACAGGTAGTACCGCTTTCCCTGTATTACTTTCAGCGTCCTTCTCTGTTTAAGCTTCCGGGTTCCGTCATCCTGAATCAGGACCGAGGCTTCTGCCTCCCGGTTTAGCCGTAAATCGGCTTGCAAGGCTTCCACCGGGAGCGGACAGGAACCGTAATCCGGCCACTGTTCATATACAACCTGCCCCTCCGCATCCAGTACGGCAAGGTTTGCAGCCGTTTCCTTCAGCAGTGCTTGCAGAAAGGAAATTTCCCACTGCGTCCGTTCATGTAACCGAAACGCGGATTTGGCCTTTTGAAATGCATCGAAGATGGCCTCGCGCCCGGATTGAATCAGAATCCCTTCCAAATGGTGCTTGGCAGCTGCTTCTATCGTTACCACATCGCCCATGATTAATTCGAAGCCCTTCGCCTTCAGATCCTCCAGCAGCCGATCTACCTCTTCGGCCTTCTCTACCGTGAACACGTCAACCTCGATATCCAGCACATCGGTAATGGCTTTGGCTCCAAGCGTAATATTGGAGAAGCCCACAATGGCTTTTTTGCCTGGAAAATGATTGGCTAAGGTGAGCACGCGCAGCATGTCATAGCCTGAAACATGGACATCGATAACGGGAATGCGCACCTCGGGTTCGATCAGCTTAGCCGTACCGCCCCGGCTAATGATCACGTCATATCCCAGGCGTTCGCCTTCCTTTGCCAGAGGAACCGCTTCTAGCAAATTGCCGACCTCGACTCGCACATCCAGCTCCGGCTCTTCCTTCCGGCATTCTTCTATTAAATGGCTCATTGCGGGATACGGAGCAATAAATAACGTTTTAATGGTCATGATTGTCACCTGTATTTTCTTTGGTAAACCTTATTCTTGTTATTATTCTACCGTTTCTATATGAAATAACCAACTCTATATATGAAAAGGCACCTCAGCCAAGGCAACCATCAACCAAAAAGGCCGACGGCGCCGAACAGGGTGCCTTATCTTATCTAACCTATGAAAATGTTACCTCACCCTAACACCTCTATCAATACAGACACAGCGCTTTTCGGCGCAAGGCTGAGGTTAAGGTGTTCCGTTCCTCGCAAGTGCAGTGCAGTACTCTCCTCTTGCTCGCTGTCGTTAAACAACACAACGGCAATCGATCCATCCGTGTTCTTGAATGCTACCGAACGGATGCACTCATTGCTGGTAGAAGCAATGCGAACCGCTTTCGGACGGATCACCTTACTAAAATGCGCCAGCGCATAGTAGTCCAGCGTATAGGTAAGCTCCTTCGTCTGCTGATTTACCGTGACTATGCCGCGGCAGGTGCTTTTTCCAAAGCCCGGAACGGTAGGGCCGTTCTTCTCGTCCAGCGCCATATTCCACAGCACGTAGGATTTACTGTGATTGCGAAGTATCTCGATTCCGGTTCGCATCACATTGGAGAAGGCCTGCTCAAACGGCGGGATCCACTCCCCGCCCGATCCTTCCGTGAAATGAACCTCTTTCCCCGGGAATGCATCGAACACTTCGGATTGGGCCGACGGCTTGCCGCCGTACCAGTGCCAAGCGACGCCATCCACAGCGTCTCCCGCTTGCTCAAAAACGGTCAACGGGTAGTCCGGCTTGTCCCAGTTATGGTCATAACAAAAGATTTTCGTATCGATACCGTTCTTCACAAATTGCGGCTTCAGATGATTCTTGATGAAATCGCTTTGCGCCTCGGGCAGCATGATCATGCCTGGATAATGACCCGGCGAGTACAATGCCTCATTTTGCGGCGTGATTGCATAGATTGGCAGACCGTTAGCTTCATACCCCTGAATGTAACGCACAAAATAATTAGCATACACCGAATAGTATTCGGGTTTCAGCTCTCCACCGATCATTGACCCGCTCGTCTTCATCCAGCCGGGCGGACTCCACGGGGAGCCCATCAGCTTGACGTCCGGATTCAAACGGAGCGCTTCCTGCAGGAGAGGAATAACGTCTTCCTCGTCATGCACAATGGAGAAATGCTCCAGCTCTACATCCG
Organism: Paenibacillus sp. Dod16; assembly: GCF_049893405.1. NCBI lineage: Bacteria > Bacillati > Bacillota > Bacilli > Caryophanales > Paenibacillaceae > Paenibacillus > Paenibacillus sp. Dod16. Next base: position 69,763 of record NZ_JBNDYG010000023.1, on the reverse strand, counting down.
TCTGACCCTCAGGCATATCATTATAGCTGTAGAAGTCACGCGCGTAATCGGATGCCCCCATCGGCTGGCGGAGTACAGATAATCCGATCCCTTCGCTGGGATCAAAGAGCTGATTCATGAGCTCTGAACGCTGCGTCGCATCCAGCACCTGATGGATCAGATAAGCAGCGGAGTCCGTGAAGGACGCGCCGAAGCCGTCCATCTCCTGAAACGTCTGCTCCTCATCGATGACAACCGTATGCTGCTGTGCACCCGTAGTTACGGGTGTCAGCTGCGCCTTGTCTTTCTTCACGAATAATTCTTCTTCCCCGTTTGACTGGTAGATGGTGATGTTCAGCATGTTGTTTCCCTCCAGGTTTCTTATTTCTTCCTATCCATGGCCTACCAAAGATAACTTGGAAAGAGCCCCTCTCCTGTCAAAAAGGGGCCCTCCCGCCATTACAACAAAGTTATTTCAGCCCCAGCTTCTCTTTGTTCGCTTTCATCTTCTCGTTGCGGACTTCGACGATTTTATCCCAGTTGTTATCGTCCAGGAACTTTTTATATTCATTCAAAAGACTATCGAAGGCTGCGTCGTCCTTGGAACGAATCATGCTGACGAGCGTGGAGTTCCATTTCGTATTGATGGCCGTCAGGGAGCGTGCTTCCGGTGTTCCCTGATCCGGGTTGATGTTCTCCAAAATAAAGTGCGGCGTCAGCTTGCCTTTGCCCCATTCCTGCATTTGCTTGATCGCATCCGGGAACGCATCCCCGCTCAGCGCTTTATGGCGGTCATGCCCGAAGAACATAAATTCGCCCATGCGGTAATCCTTTTTGAACGTATCCGGATTGTTCATCTGAAGATCCTTTACAGCAGGGAGGAACTCCACCGTTCCATCTGCATTCACCTGGTAAGTCTCACCTTCGATGCCGTAGTTCATCAGCATTTGTCCTTCTTCGCTTAACAGGTAGGTGAAAAGCTGAATCGACTTGGCAGGATCTGCATTATTTTTCGTAATGAAGCTGATCATCCAGCCGGTGATACCGGATTGATTCAACGTCGGCTGGCGTCCTGCCGTGCTTTGCGGTCCGTCAATTGCGATGTATTCTTTGCCTTTGTTGTTGCTGTAGAAGCTCTGCAGGTTTCCGCCCTGCTGCGGCGTGCCGTCCAGCATGATCGTTGCGTATTTGCCCGCCTTTACCTTCTCTTCAAAAGCCGTTCCGTCATCGGCAAAGCTGTCATCGCTGATCGCGCCGTCCCGATATACGGTATTGAACGCCTTCACCCAAGTCAGATAATCTTCATCCAGATTACGGTTATAGAAACCGCCATTCTCCTCCAGCGGTACGCCGATGAAATCCTGCAGCACGTCGCCAAGCGAGCCCGTTCCTTCGCCGATGGAGTTGAATCCAAGTGGAATCAGAGCAGGGAATTGCTTCTTGATATCAGCAAGAACGGTCCAGAATTCTTCCGGCGTTCCCATAGCAGGCTTACCTAACGCTTCGTAAACATCCTTGCGGATGATAAATGCCGTTTTGGCCGGAATGTTACCGCTGTCATAATCCTCCTGGGTATTGGAGTAGTTCGGATATCCGTACGTCTTGCCATCCTTCAATTGGAACCAGTTGAGGGTATCCTGCGCCGCTACTTTATTGAAGTAAGGGTCGTATTTCTCGGCCAGATCGTTCAGCGGCAGCGCCCATGTCGCCGCCTTTTGCACAACCGGAGAATTGGAGTCAAACGTTGTAATCAGATCCGGCATGTCCCCGCCGGCAAAAAACGTATTCAGCTTGGTGTCGTCACCCGTGATAAATTTGATGTTGATGTTCAGGTCTTCCTTAATCTTTTTAGTTACAACGTCCTTGCCAAAATCCGTATTCCACCAATCCGCATTCACGTACCACGTAAGCTCGGTTGTCTCTTTTCCTTCTTGGAGCCAGAATTCCCGCCAGACCCGCCGCAGCCGCTCACAACCAGCACAACCGCCATCAATGCCGTAATTAGCGTAAGTCCTTTCTTGCCAAATGCTTTGTTCATCAACATCCTGTAACCCTCCCTTTTAATAAAAGCGCTTACTTACCAGACCCTGACTTGCTTCTGTTCCACCCCTTTAAAGAGCAGTTTCTCTACTCTTTAACAGCTCCGAGCATCATGCCGGAGATAAAATATTTCTGTAATATTGGATACATCACAACAATCGGCAGCGTCGTCACGACAATTGTTGCTAGTTGGACCCCTTTGGTCGTTGTCTGAATCGCGACCGAACCGATATTTTGCATCGATTGGGTCTGGGACTGCACAATAATCTCATACAGCATCATCTGTAACGGATACAGCGACTGATCGGTGATATACAATTTGGTGGTCATAAAATCATTCCACTGCCCCACCCCGTTAAACAGGGCTATCGTCGCCATAGCCGGCATCGAAAGCGGAATGAAGATGCTCAGGAAAATCCTCCAGTCTCCCCCGCCGTCGATCTTCGCCGACTCTTCCAGCGAATCCGGCACGTTGCGGAAGAAATTCATCAGAATGATGACGTCGTAAAAGCTTAACAGGGCTGGGATAATATAAACCCAGAAGCTGTTTAACAGCCCCAAGTCTTTGATCAACAAGTACGTCGGAATCATGCCGCCCGAGAAAAACATGGTGACGACGCCCATTGCCACGTAGAACTTGCGGCCGCGTACGTATTTTTTGCTCAAGCCGTAACCCACCATGGCACAGAAGAACACGTGCGTGATGACCCCGATCACAGTTTTGGCTACCGAGATAAAGAAGGCGTTCCATATATTCGCATCCCGGAACACGGCCTGATAATTCTCAAGCGAGAATTCGGTAGGCCAGAAGATGAACCCACCCTCGGCAAGGGACCTGCCCGAGCTGAAGGATGAGACGACGACGTTCCATAACGGAACGACAATGATGATCGTAAACGTAACCAGTAAAATGATGTTGATCGTATCAAAGATCCGGCTGTCGAGATCCCCTTTTGCTGCTTTGAAATTCACCGTTATACCCCCTTCTGCATGACCTATAGAACGGATTGATTATCGTTTAATTTACTGGTCACCTTATTCGCCGTAACGAGCAGAATGACGGAGATGATGGATACACCCAAACCAACGGCTGTGGCATAGGAGAAATCTCCCTGCGTCATACCCATCCGGTACACGTACGAGTTAATGACTTCAGCCTTTTCCCGGTTCTGCGAATTCATGAGCACCAAAGTTTGATCCAGATTCGATCCCAATAAACCGCTTACAGTCAGGATCAGATTCAAGCTGACAATCATCTTCATGTTCGGTAAGGTAATGTTCCAGATCTGTCTTAGTCGGCTGGCCCCGTCGATTCTTGCAGCCTCGTAGTAGGTAGGATCGATCTTGGCCATGATCGCCAGATACAGAATCGTTCCCCAGCCGGCCTCTTTCCAAATATCCGACAGCGTTGCGATCCACCAATACTTGCTTGGATCAAGCAAAATGTTTTGCGGCTGCGAGATCAGCCCCAAAGCAAGCAATATCTCGTTGAACAGGCCGGATGTCGAGAACCAAGTAATGAGCATGCCACCCAATACGATCCAGGACAAGAAGTGGGGCAGGTAGGAGACGGTTTGGACGATTTTTTTGAAGCGCCCCATGCCCACCTCGTAAATCATGATGGCCAGAATGATCGGAATGACAAAGCCGATCGCCAATTTCAAGAAGCTGATGCCCAGCGTGTTGACGACGGAATCCCAAAAATACTTGTCCGACAAAATAATTTTGAAGTTATCCAAGCCCACCCACGGCGCGGAATCCAACGTATCGATAACGGTGTAATTTTTAAACGCAATCGTCAAACCGTAAATCGGTATGTAGCAGAAGATGAACATGAAGATGACGCCGGGAATGATCATCGATTGAAGCTCCCATTGCCGCTTGTAATCCATAAAGAATTCCTTGATCCTCTGCCCCATCGGCTTTTTCCCGGTGGGTCGAACCGCTCCCGTGCCGGTTGACTGAACTGCAGCTGTTTTGCTCACCTGCTTAGCCTCCTTTGATTCGAACCGCCATAAAAACGTTTTTATTTTTTGCGAAAAAACGCCCTGATTTTATTGAATCATTTTTAAAAAACGACTTGGTAAGTCTCGTCTCCTCGCTTAACCCGATTCATTCCGATTCATCTTCACATGACTGGAGCCGCGAACGACCAGTTCCCCTGGAAGTTTCTGAATCTTGCCCTTCTCTTTCTTCTGAATCATGCGCACCAGATGGTCCACGACCAGAATCCCCTGTCTGGCAATCTGATTGCGTACGGTCGATAAAGGCGGCGTAAAATACTGCGCGATATCGATATCGTCGAAGCCTACGACGCTGACGTCCTGCGGAACCTCGTATCCATGGGACTTCAAAGCCCGAATACAGCCGATGGCACTCACGTCATTACCGGCAAGGAAAGCGTCCGGCACTTTGCCAGGGTGTAGGTGAAGAAACGATTTGACGGCGTTATAGGAACCCTCTTCCTCAAAATAGCCTTGCAGTATGTAGTCTCCGTCGATCGGGAACTGGCACTCCCGAAGCGCAGCCAGATATCCTTCCTTCCGCTGCACGCTGTCAAACATCGTATCCACGCCGGAAATGTAGGCGATTTTCTTATGTCCCAGGCTGATCAGGTACTTGGTTGCTTCATAACCGGCTACGTAAGAGTCGAATATGATGCTGCCCATCGTCTCACTCTGAACCTCGCGATCCAGAAAAACGGCCTTAATCTTGTCCTTCTCCATAGCGGCGATGTCTCTATCGTCGATCTTCAGCTCTTCAAAGATAATGACGCCATCCACCCGGCCGCCCATAATATTGCTCATGATTACCTGTTTATCCTTTGTCACAAACACGTTCAGTCCATAACCCAGACGGTCACATTCACGTGACATCGACTCCACCAGTGTATAGAAGTAAGGCCCTGACACGCTTGTCGTAAAGAAGCCCAGCATCTTGGTCTTTCCCGACTTCAGCAGCTTCCCGTTCAGGTTAGGCACATAATTGAGTCGCTCCGCCACCTTCAGCACATGGGATTTAGTCTCCGGGTTCAATACATCTACATCGTTCAATGCATTCGAAACCGTAGAAATGGAGACGCCGGCTTCTCTTGCCACATCCTTGATTGTTACTTTACCCATATAACCATTCCATTCTTCCTTTGCGATAAAAACGTTTTTATGTACATAAGTTACCACATACGTGAGGTGAACACAATGCTTTTTTGGAAGGGGTTACAAATTTATTTCAGTTATGCTCAACGACCCTGGGGGGGATAGATATGAAAAAAAGCAGACACTCTTCAAATCGGTACCCTTCATCGGTACCACTCTTCAAAGTGTGCCTGCAGAAATTGAATCTCTCGCTCGTAATGGGCCACATGCCCGTCATCGATCATGTTCTGGTAAGCCTTGTTGCCTTGTGCCGCACCGGTTGTAAGTGTATCGCATAATGCCTTGATGCGTCTAATAGTCCATTCTTTCAAGTTGGGAGGCGGTGATATGCCATAGGACTTAAAGAACAGCGATACTCTCTGCGTACGATCCGCAGCATGTAATTCCGATTGATAAGGTATCGATGTCCCTGTAGTGTAATCTATTGCAAAGCTTGCCAGCGGGACTGAGGTGTACAGCATATAAACTGCGTCCCAGATTCTTGGACCTGGCGCAGCCAGATCAAAATCAATCAGTGCAACCGGCACCTCGTCTTGAAACACGATATTGTATGGCGCGGCATCATTGTGACAAATCACTTCTTCGTCCCATTCCCCCGAAATCTGAGGGGTATGTGCAACTTTCGGTTGGATTGAAGTTGCGGCAAAGCCCTGTACGGCGTCATGATAACGCCGTAACAACACAGCACTCTGGATAAGGGCATGATCCGACCATATATAGGGTTTAAAATCAGGATATTGGTTTCCCGGCACTTCGCCAGGAATGTAGGACAAGATCTCGCGACCGCTATGATCAATGCCTATGAACTTAGGGGCGCCTTCAAACCCCTGCTTATCCAAGTGTCGAAGCAAGTCATGCACGAAAGAACTCCATTCAGTAGTACGATGAACGTTATTACCGATGCGTACGACTTCGTTCACATTGCCACCAGGAAGTATTTCTTCCTTGTCACACATCCATAGCTCCCCTTCCCGCTGCTCCATGTGCCATCCCCAGCACATCAGCCAATCCCTCCAGATCCAATCCGTCGGCGGCAAAAGCGGTGCGAACGAGCTTCGGCGGGACGAACTCGTCATACTTGCCGAGATATGGCGCTTCGTCCGGATCCAGGAGCGCGCTTGCGTCCTCGCAATCCATCAGTTCCTGCTTGATTTCCTCCATCAGCGTCTTATTATCGACCCTACCCGCAACCACCATATAATACGGCTCCATCGGCACGRTGGAGCGCAGCGCCAGCCGCTCGGACAGATTATGCTTCAGCAGTCGTTCCAGCGTGCGGAACTGCTTGCTGCCCGCCCAAGGCAGGATGAACAGGGAGTCGCCGCCCGCCGGTAGGACCACCTGCTTCAGCAGTCCGCTTTCCCGGGCGAGACGACGAGCCCGTTCCAGACGATTCACCGCGCCCGGCGCCAGATACGGATAAATGGCGCTGTCCGCCAGCACCTCCCGCATCTTCTGCACCACGCGAGTATGCACATCGCCGCCTGCGCCAAGCCATAAGGTATCGACCTTGCCTTTGGCCGACTTTACATACAGGGCCTTATGCTTCGTATCGACTTCCTCCACCTTCCACAGCTTGCCCGCGAGCGAGAAGCAGTAGCCCGGCGGCGGCACGGTCGTAATCGATCCGATTTCTTCGGACCCGTTATATACGACATGCTCTTCATCGTCCTTAAACACCGCGTAGAAGCGGTAGTTGTTCACGATTTTCTCCCCGCCAAGGCCGATGATCAAGCTTCCTTCCTCCGTACGCTGGATATGGTCCGTCTGCAGCAAATACTGCAAGAACTCCTTGTATTCCTCCGGCTCAATGCCGCGGAAAGCCGGGAGAGACAGCACTGCTCTCGCCAGATCCGGCGGCTCGGCTTCGCCCATGCTCTTAAGCGTGCTCATCGTTTGATGATAAAGCACGCCCACGGGCTTCTTCCGCAAGGCCAGCGGTTCAACCCACTTCTCGCGAATATACAGCTCGATGACCGCAATAGCTCGAAGCAGCATCCACGGCATGCGCGCAGGCAGCATGGCCTCCTCATCCTCGTCCTCCGGACAGAGGAACATCATCTCGGAGGCTTGATCCCCGCGGCGGCCAGAACGGCCGAGCCGCTGAACAAAGCTGGAGCAGCTGTACGGTGCGCCTAGCTGAATCACTCGCTCCAGCTCGCCGAGATCGATGCCGAGCTCCAGCGTCAGGGTGGCCGCCGCAACCGCCGGCCCCGGACCTTCACGGAGCGCGGCCTCGGCTTCCTCGCGCAGCATCGCGGAGATGCTTCCATGGTGCACATGGAAGACGTCCCGCTGCTCGCGCTTGGCCGCAATCCTGCGCAGCTCGAGCGTGGTCAGCTCGGCATCCGAGCGGCTGTTGGTGAAGACCAGCGCTTTTTTCAGATGCGTGTTGTCGTATACGAAATCGTAATAGGCTTTACGGGCAAGCTCCAGCTGCTCCGCCTGCTTCTCATCCCGCGCATCGGGGAAGGAGAAATGCTCGACCGACAGCCGCAGCTTCCGCCCCCCTTGCGGCGAGACAACTTCGACCGCGTTCTTCGTGCCTGCGCCCAGCCAGCCGGCTGCGGTCTCGTAATCGCTAAGCGTAGCCGACAGCCCGATACGGCGAGGGGAACAGGAAGCCATCCGCTCGATCCGGGTCAGCTGGCTCAGCACCTGAATGCCCCGATCCGCTCCCATAAAGGCATGCACCTCGTCAATGATGACATACCGCAAATCCTGGAACAGCGCCGGGATGGCGTTCGGCCGGTTCATGAGCAGCCCCTCAAGCGATTCCGGCGTAATCTGCAGCACGCCCGACGGCTTCTGCATCAGCTTCGTTTTCTCGGCTTGGGACACATCGCCATGCCAATGCCATACCGGCACCTGGCCCTCCTTCAACAGATCGGAGATGCGCTCAAACTGATCGTTGATCAGCGCCTTAAGCGGGCCGATATACAGGATCCCTACTGAGCTGGAAGGCACGTTGTACAGCTCCGTCAGCGCCGGGAAGAACGCGGCTTCGGTCTTGCCCGATGCCGTACCGGAAGCGATCAGCAGATGATTGGACGTGTCGAACAGCACCCGGCAGGCTTCCACCTGCGCCTCACGGAGTGTATCCCATCTTTTTTTATAGATGAACTCCTGAATGAACGGGGCCAGTCTGGAAAAAGGGTTCGCACTCATAATTCAAACTCCGCGAGGAGATCGTCCAGATCGTCCGAATCGGCATCATTCGGCCCTTTGCCCTGCGGCTGCGCTGCGGCACGCTCGCCTAGCAGCTCTTCAAACGTGGCCTCGGGATGCTGATGCAGCGTATGCAGCAGATCCATGAAATCCCGCACCACCTCGCGGGTGRTGAGCAGCTCCTCTGCTCCCAACCTATTCACGGTCGTCTGCATGAAGGCGATGAGCTGATCATCCGTTAACTGCGCTTCATATTTGAAGTGCAGGGCGTGGATATCCCGCAGCTTTTGCAGGAGGATCAGAATCTCCTCATACGACAGCATGTCCAGCTTCAGGATGGGCGACGTGTACGTTCTCAGCGAGCTGCTGCCGTAGCGTCCGTCGATCAGGCGGGAGCGCAGCGCGTCATAACTGAACAGTCCCCGGCGCTCATCCTCGACAAACTGCGGCGTTCCGCCCATGTAAATGCCTAAATGCTCGGCTTTGCCCTGCATCGTGTCGTTAAACATCGTCAGTAGCTTCTCATAATTGCTCTGACGAGACACGCTGTTGGTGATTTTATAGAGGTTCACCCCTTCGTCAATAAACAGCAGCAATCCCTTATAACCGATGGCCGCCGTAAATTCCGACCATAGCTTCATGTAATCGTACCAGTTGTCGTCATCAATAATGACCCCGACGCCAAGGTCCTTGCGAGCCTCCGTCTTCGTCGGGACTTCCCCGCGGAGCCAGCGCAGCGCCGCTCCCTTGCGGTCATCGTCGCCAAGCTTATAGCCGTTCCAGTAAGCAGCGAGAACCTTCGCAAAATCAAACCCGTGCACCAGATTCTGCATGCCGTTTGTCACCGCATAGATCTGCAGCTCCACCCGATCATTCAGGGCAGGATCATCTGGCCGCATGCCTGTCTCCTGCATAATGTCCTGCTGGATCGCGGCAATCCATTTCTGCAAAATGGCCTCCAGCGCGCCCCCGTCCGGACGCGTCCTTGTGGACAGATGGGTCATCAGCTCGCGGTATGTGGCAAGCCCCTGCCCTTTCGTGCCCACCAGCCGCCGCTCCGGCGACAAATCCGCATCCGCCACCACGAAATCGCGGTCCATCGCGTAGTTGCGGATGATCTGCAGCAGGAAGCTTTTACCGCTTCCGTAGCGGCCCGTAATCAGGCGGAAGGCGGCGCCGCCCTCGGCGATATTATCCATATCGCGCAGGATGGACTCCACCTCCGGCTTGCGGCCGACTGCGATGAACTCAAGCCCAACCCGCGGCACGACCCCTGCCGTTAAAGAGTTTACGAGGGCCGTTGTGAGCCGTTTCGGTATTTTTAGTTCCGTCATAGTTCCACCTCTTTCAAGCATCTTACAAACATCTCTCAAAACATAAAAAGCCAGGCTGTTTCAACACGTCCGGTTACACGGACTTCAATGTTTCCAGCATATCTATATAATCATCCGCAATGGCCTCTCCATCGATCAGAAGATCACCGATGGTATCCATCGCGGCTTCATTGATCTCATCGAGCAATAACGCCGGCATGGAACCGGCCTTCTCCGCAATTTGCTGCAGCTCCGAGCGGTTCGGTCCCGCCTTGAGGGCGTGGAGAACTTCCAGGTGGGTGGGATTGAGACGCTCTACAAGCTCCTGCCATTCCTCATCCTCTACCTCCCATTGCCACAACTGCTCTCCTACTGTAGGCATCCCTATAAGGGCCTCTATATCTACGACGTGCGGGTCTATAACGTGGGTGCCCCCAGCTTCAGATGAATGCTCTTCTAGAGAGCCCATGGACTGTATCAAGCGATCATCAGCATTCCCTGACGGCTCCATAGACCTTCCGTTCGCTGCTTCTGATTCCGATTCTGCCGTGTTCACGGAACGAACGATGACATTTGCTTCATCAAGCTGATCACGCTCCTCTAAGGAGACGAGCTCATAAGGATCCGCATCAAAATCCATCACCGCCTGGAACACGTCCGGTTTCTTCGCCGCCGATTTTCGGGAAGACCGTCCCTTGGAAGGTACATCCAGGTTAGTGCTTGTTCCCGTATCTTCGGAGTGACCTGAAGAAGCACCAACAGATGGAGCAGACTCCGGTGCCGGCTGGCTGTTGATTACTTCAGCCTGCTGCTGCCCCGCTTCCTCCGTAAGCAGCATGTCGCGGACCTGGTCCGACTCCCGCTGTAATCTGCGCAGCTTCCCTGTATCGATCTGAACCTCAGGTATCGCCTGTATGCGCTGGGCCTCCAGCTGCTCCTGAATCTCTTTTTTCAGATAACGGGTGATGACCTCTTCCACTTCGGGCTCAACCACATCCGCGCCGCGCAGCCGTCCCTTGAAGCCTCTCAATTCCCGCAGCTTATTCTCGGTCAATCGGACCAGCCCTGTTATATAGGAGCGCAGCGGTGCGTGCTCGCTTAAAGAAACCACCGTCAGCACGACGTTTCGCCCGTATAATCCATGATCGTACACCGCGCTGCGGAATAAATGCCGTTTCACCTGCCGGGGCCGTGGCTGAAAGCGATCGATGAAGCGCTGCCCCTTTATTTTGGCCCAATAGCTGTCCACGAGCGCAATGACTTTGGGGGCATACTGTTCCAAGTCCTTGCGGCCACTCTCCTGATAAAAACGGCTCTTCTCCACGTCATAATCCAGTAAATCGAGCAGCAGCTCCCACGTCAGCTCCACGGGCTGGAGGGAGAACCGACGCTTCCATTCCTTCTCCTTCAGCTCACTGGATAGAACGCGCGGAAAGCGCTGGTACGTTTCGCGGATCGGCATATCCAAGCCATGCACGATCATAAAATCATATAGCCACTCCCGCAGGTACGTATCCAGCTTGGAATAACGCTTGCGGTAGGCCATCCATGCCTGCTCCATCAATTCATAGCCTTGCAGAGGATCGCTCCAGCCCACGCCGTGGATCAGCTCGTAAAAATAGACAAACAAATAGGATAAGTCCGTATCCGGGTACCGCCCGGACCTGACTTCCTCCCGCCAGTAAAAATACCATTTGAACTGGTCGCTGGCCATCTGGTCGTAGATTGGCCAATAGCTTTTGAAGGCTACAAAAGGGGTTGCCCCCTCTACATGCCATGCGAGTTCCCTCGCCTTTTGAACGAATTGCTGCTCCTTGGTCACGTAGCGGAAGTCCTCATCCCAATTCATATCCAGCGGCTGCTGCGGCTTCACAATCAGGGAATTCTTCGTTGATGCCACAGGATTCATGGGTTCCTGCTCCTGATTCAGCATAACTGACTGCTTGTCCGGCAGCGAAACGTCCTGCTCATCACCCGCCAGCTCGAATTCGGCAAAACGAATCCCTTGGTCACTCACGTGCGTAGTTTGTCTTATATCTTTTATGTGATTGTCGTTGTTAGGCTTATCGTTTGTCATCGAACATGAACCTCCGTCACAACTTCAATTATACCATTTAACCTATAGGGACTACCCGGTTTCCACATGTTTCTCATCTGTATTATAATGGACGGAATGACAGTCTAGCGAATGACTTTATGCTGAAAGGACCTTCAAATGAATAAATGGCTGAAAGCATTGTTATTTCTAGTGGGCGCGGCTATTCTGACAAGGCTGATCCCCTTCTCTTCCTGGTTCCGTATCCTGGATACGATGATCCATGAGCTGGGGCATGCCGTTATGACCCTACTGATGTCGGGGCGGGTACTCAGCATTGAGCTGAATCCGGATCACAGCGGCGTGACCTATTCCATGCTGGCTTCCGGCGGCTGGAGTCCGATTGTCGTCTCGCTTGCAGGTTATATGTCGGCGTCCCTGTTCGCCATTCTGATGTTCTACGGCTATGCCAAGAAAAAACAGGCCACCGGCCTGATCACCATTACCGTGCTTGCCCTCATTATGATCATCTTCTTCGTTCGTGCCGGCTATGGATTATGGTGGCTCATTATTTTTATGATCGTGAATTTGATCTTCTATTTCCTCGGCGAAAAAATACGTAATTTCTACTACCTGCTGCTTGCCTTTCTCGTGCTGGAAGAGTCCGTGGTCGGTCCGCTAACCCTCCTGTCCATGGCGCTGACCCAGCCCAAACAAGCAGGCGACGCCTCCAACCTGGCCAACATGACCGTGCTCCCGGCCTTCGTCTGGGCGCTGCTGTTCCTGCTGTTCTCCCTATGGTGCGCGAGGATGGCGCTCCAGCTGTTCTGGAAGAAGCGGTGAAACAGGTTAATTGCAAGACAGGCAAAAGAAGCCAGCGTTATCCAATCTTTGGGATGACGCTGGCTTTTTTATAAGGACCCGATTCTCATAAAGGATTCTAATTTTAAACGGTGTTGATAAAAATGAGGATAGCAAAAATATTCAGTTACTAGATTAGCTAGTTTAATTAACGAAGATGATAGTTGGAGCAGTGATGATGTTACATGAGGGATATACATACTACACTAGACGCAATAAGAACCATGCTGTGTTATGCTCTCGGTTTCGTGAATATGTTGTTTAGTGAAGTCCATTCTTATTTGAAAAAACTCACTTCATTGCAGACGTAGTAATTCAAGGTTGTCTAAATCAATATTGAATCCTACCTGGATCGCCTCTATCATCTTGGTAAATGCATGTTCTTTTCCGCCGATTCCATAACTAGTTATAATATCATCTTCTAGGGTGACTCGAATACCAATATCATCTACTTCATCCTGTTAAATCAAGGTATGACTTGCTCCTGTGTCAATAACTATATTATTTATTGTTTTCTTTTGCCCATTAAAAAGAATAGTTACTTCCGTAAATAATAACCCATCTCTATATTCAATTTTCATTAAAGATATCTCCTCAGGCCAACATTCTTTCGAACTTTTACAATAACCTGGTCCTTAGAAGTGTGGTAAACTAAGGTCTTATCTTTACTATTTAATAATTCTTGTGTCGCTTCTTCATCTCTTACTGGCCCAATTACAGCCACATCATCTATAATTTCTTGATTATCTTTCTCTTCAGAATGAAGAATTTCGAACTTTACAAATTGATTTGGGAAGATTTGTTGTACTTCTTGCCACTTCACGTTTGATCCCTCCAAACGTTTTTATTATATTGTATCATTTATTGAGTTTATAAGCTTTAGCTAAAATTTCACTTAACATATTATTCATTCTGCGTATCGATTTGGGCCGATCCTTGGTTTATGAATGACTCTTCTAGATTAAGTTCATTTACAAACCAATCGATTATAAGTATCCAATGGAAGTATTTGTTGCATCGCGGCCGGTCTTGAACCCTAAGGTGATTCGTCTAAAGCCTGTGAGGATTCGTGAATACAAGAACTCTCTATAAAAATCACCATAAAAAATGGGCTGCCCGGCACGTAGTTATTCACTACTAACGGGCAGCCCATTTCATTTATTTATCCTCACCGACACCGCACCAGCAAATCGATCGGATAGCGGCCTGCATTCCGACCATACAGACTCATGCCGCCTTCCTCGGCCCGCAGCTCTAGTCGGAAGCTGCGCTTGCGGTCAAGCTCTGCTGCGAGTCTTCCCGGTACCTGCGCCTGGCACAGGTACCCGTACGAACCGGCCTCTTCCAGCAGGTTATGGACCGCCTGATAGTGCCACGACAGCACGCCTCGGCTATCGGCCGGATCATCTGCGAGCACAGCCTCGCCGATTTGGACATCGTCCACCCACACCGATACACGGGATTCATGCAGCTCTTCATCTGTCATATAATACGTGCTCGGGTTATACTCCACGTCCGCCGACGCCCCGTGCATAAAATCGATTCCGTGGGTCCGATGCCGCGCACCCTCGATATTTCTGACCAATAAACGTTTCGCGCCAGCCTCGAAGAATATCTCGATATCGCGGATCAGCGGCTGTTCGTCGTAATTCGGCAGCTGCACCTCATAGATGAATCGTCCCTCTCCGCCGCCATTCACTTTAGAGCCTTGAAGCGCCTCCCACATGTAAGCGAAGCTCTGATCACGGAATGTGTTAACCGGGATGCTTACGGTGCTGCCTTCCGCTCCATCTTTCCCCTGACCTTCTCCGCCACGCACATCAAACGTCGTAAAGTTGCGCGTTACCACACCGCTTCCTTCATTCAAGAGACGAACTCCGAGGATCGCAACCGCATCGGCCTTCGGCATGCGAAGCTTGAGTTCCGTTAGTGGCGCAACGCCGTAGCCGCCCCAGGCCACATCCAGGGTGCCTTGATCAGCGACAACCTTCGTTCCGAGCTGATCATAGGATAATTCCCAAGCCAGAATAAGCTTCTGTCCATGGTATTGATCCGAATAACTGGAGCTCAGCAGCGGAATGACAGCCTCAGCCCCTTGCTCCAGCGTCTGGCAAGGCGGTGCGTCAATAACGATGAAATCCGGCGTGTGCAGATCGGCGATCGACATGCCCGGCACAAAATCCTCATACCCGAATTTTTTGTCCGTCCCGTCCAGACGGTAGTAGCCGTTGAATTCGTTTGTCACGTCACGGAACTCCGTAAATACGAAGCCGCACAGCTTATCATGACGCCGGAATTCGTTCAGCATGTAACGGTAATGCCACGCGAGATCGCTGTCCCCGGCTCCTCCGTCAATTCCCCACACGTTTCCGCATTCACTGTTCATGAGCGGAGCGTCGCCTTGCTGATTGCCGCCGATATAGTTATGTTCGGACCCTGGATAGGTCTTCTGGACAATCTCCTCGATATGATTCCGCAGCGGTTCATAACCGTTGATGTAAAAATGCCAGGTGTTAATATCCGTCTCCACATGATCGTAGGCGCATGGAGAATTGTCTTCCACAATCCGGGTCGGGTCCAGCTCCTTGGCCCATCTGTATTTCTCCCTTACCCACTCCTGGATCTCCGGAAGATAATACCGATGCTGTCCTTCGCCGCCCGTCAGGCCGGCAGACTCGCTATCCGTACGGAGTCCCCAAGTCTCGTTAAACATGACCCATGAAAAGATTGACGGATGATTCCGGTCCCGCTCAATCACTTCCAGCGCCTCGCGCTCATAGGCGGAACGCGCCGTTTCATCCGGATTGCCCCAGAAGCACGGCATATCCTCCATCACCAGAATTCCGAGTTTATCCGCCCAATACAGCTTGCGGGGCTCCTCCGGCTTGATATGAATCCGCACGAAGTTCAGTCCAAGCCGTTTCATCAGATAGATCTCGTCCCGCATCTCCGTATCCGTCGGGTAAGTGAAGAATCCCGTCTGATGGTAGGATTGGTCCAGCGTCCCGTTTAAATAAACCGGCTTCCCGTTCAACGTGATCCAGCGGTAATCCCGTCCGTCAAACTTCGCCGTTCCGATCTCGCGTATGCCAAAATAAGTATGGACGACATCTTCGCCGGATGAACCGGCCAGTCGCAGCTCCCCTTCGTATAAATGAGGGGTTTCAGGACTCCACAACCGCGGGTCGTGGACTTGGAACACCGTTGTCCGTTCATTCGCGCCTTCTTGTAGTTCCCACTCCACCTGATGCGTAACCGAGCCCTCCGCAAACGAGAGTTGGAGTTTCACTGTCCCTGCTTCTTGAGCCTGGATCTTGGATTTCAATTCGATCCGACCGTCAATGGAGGTCGTAAAGATGGCTTGCTCCAAGTAGGTTTGCGGCCGGGCCTCCAGCCAAACCGGCTGCCAAATGCCCCTGATCTCGCCGTACCCCTGCTTCCCTCGGGCCTGGTAATTGTGGTCGAAGTCCTCTGCACGCACAACGATCGTATTGTCTTTTACCAAATCCCACACCGTTGTCACGTCAAATTCGAAGGTTCCGTAGCCGCCTTGATGCGAGCCGACATGTTTGCCGTTAACCCATACATCACACAGATAATCGACGGCACCAAACCGCAGAAAGATCCGGGACTGGCTCCCGGTTGGCTCCCACTTCACGGATCGACGATACCAGCCTACCCCCTTCTCGTTACGCTCAATGCCGGACAGGGGACTAACCCAAGAGAAGGGCACCGTAATCTCTGAAGTAAAAAGGCTGGCGTCTCCACCCTCCAGGGCAGCAGCGTATCCTTCGGCACCCGTACCCGCTTGTTGTTGTACATCATCTGATCCTTGCGTGTCGAGCCGGAACGACCACTGGCCGTTCAAATTCAACCAGTCTTTTCGCTCAAAATCCGGTCTGGGGTACTCCGCGCGCGGAATTTCCGTGTGAATGGAGGGTGCTACAGAAGTCTTCATGAAGCGTACACAACCTTTCCTTTTTCTGAATTTGCCCCTATTCTAGCACCTGTATATAATAAATGCAATGTACATTATACTTTTACAATATGCCAAATGTATTGTACACTTGGAGCTACTACAACTCTTCAGTAAAGGAAGGGGATTATGAACGAATCGAAGCTGGAAACCAACCGTTATCCGGCATCCCGGATCGTGGAAGTGGCCAAGGCCCTATCCAGTGATGTCCGTGTCCGCATCCTTGAAGCGCTTGGCGATAAACCGATGAGTGTCGGTCAGCTAGCAGAGGCGCTAGGGATTGCGCAGCCTACGGTGTCCATTAATGTCCAGATGCTGGAGCAAGCGGATCTGATCGTCTCTTCGCAAGGAGCGAACCGGGAAAAAATCTGCGCCGTCACCTGCCGTTCCATTTTTCTCGAGCTGCCATCGAAGCCGGGCGAGGGGCTGCAGCGCACGGAAGAAATCCACATGCCCATCGGCATGTTCTCCCACTGCTATATCGAGCCAACCTGCGGGATGGCAGCTCGGGACGGATCTCTGATCGGATCCCCTGACGATCCGCGCGCCTTTTACATGCCGGAACGAACGGAGGCTGCGCTGCTCTGGTTCTCGGGATCAGGATATATCGAATATTATTTTGCGAACCCTATGCCGCCCGGAGCGGCCCTTGATGAGCTGCGCATCCGCGCGGAGCTTAGCTCCGAAGCGCCTTCCTTCCAGCAGGATTGGCCATCCGACATCACGGTTAGCATCAACGACCAACCTGTAGGCACTTGGAGGAGTCCCGGTGATTTTGGTGATCGCAAGGGGAAACTCACCCCGGATAAATGGAGAAGCGGCAGTGAGTACGGTTTGCTGACGGAATGGCGCGTAACCAAACAAGGCAGCAAGCTCAATGGCCACGAGTCCAGCGCCACGACCATCGATTCGCTGGAGCTTGCCTTTAACCGGCCAATCCGCGTCCGCTTCGAAGTGAAGAAAGACGCCGAGCACCCGAACGGCCTGAATCTATATGGTTCGGGTTTCGGAGATCATCCGCAGGATATCATCCTGTCTTTTGTACGGTACACGGAAGCCTAACAGCCGACCGCAGCCAGAAGAAGAAAAAGAAGCAAATCTAATAATCAACCGAATGAAGTCAAAAAAAGGCTATCCCATGCCACCTCTCTTGGCGACTATGGATTAGCCTTTTTGAATATTTAATCATCACGACGGTTATTTCTTCTTCAGCTTATTGGTTTTTCCCATCAGATATAACAGATACGGCGCACCCAGAAGCGCGGTAACGATACCCGAAGGCAATTCCTTCGGAATCATGACCACCCTCCCGATCCAGTCTGCCCCAGCCAGCAAAATTCCGCCGAGCAGCGCCGCGATGACCATCGATTGCCGATGGCGAGCCCCAACCAGCATTCTGGCGGCATGCGGCGCAAGCAGTCCGATAAAGCCGACCGAGCCGACATTGGCTGCGGCAATCGAAGCCAACAGCACCGCAATGATGGCGACATACACCCGGGTATTCCGCACATGGAGACCGAGGCCGGTTGAGCTTTCTTCGCTGAACGTCAGCAGATCCACCTTCCGCCCGAGCCACGCAGCCAGAGGAAGCAGGATCAGAATAGCGGGAACAATCCGCTGCACCTCCGTCCAGCCCCGGTTATATGTGCTGCCCGCCATCCAGGATAATGCGGGGGCTACGTCCACCTTGGCATGAATGATCATCAGATTGATGATGGCGGAACCAAGCGCGGCAACGGCAATGCCGACCAGCGTAAGAATCGTCGGATGAAGTCCTCTTTTCCAGGACACCGCATATACCAAAGCGGCTGCAGCCATCCCCCCAAGAACCGCGCCGACCGGGACCCAGCCTGCCGACAATTGCGGAAAACCGATCATCAGGAGCAGTGCGCCAGCACCGGCTCCGCTGGTCACTCCGATCACCTGGGGATCCCCCAGCGGATTGCGGACCGCATTCTGCAGAAGACTGCCGCTGACGGCCAGCGCCATGCCGGACAACCCGGCAGTTAACAGCCTGGGCAGGCGGAACTCCAGCAGAATCTGGCGATACATCGACTCGCCGCCTCCCGTAAGCACGGCTAGCACTTCCGTGAAGGGAATGCGCAGACTGCCGCTCATCAGGCTGAATACCCATACCAGCACCAGCAGCACGCTGAACAGTGTTACCAAGGCCGGATAAGGTATCCGGCGCAGGCTCGTGCCCGCCATGATCGATCCGCCGGAAGACCCGCGCCCTCCGATCAACGAGCGGGATACCCGCATCGCAAGCCAGATGAGGCACGGGGCTCCGATCATGGCCGTAATGGCTCCGACCGGAAGCTCACCGTAGGCGTTTATGAACATCCTGGCCACCGTGTCGGCACCAACAAGCAGTGCCGAGCCCCATAAGGCAGCCAGCGGAATTAACCCCGCATGCCGGACCACGCCGGACAGGCGGACCAGATGGGGAGCGACCAGCCCGATAAAGCCGATCGGGCCGACCACGCTCACGGTCACGCAGGCCAGCACAATGGCTGCCCCCATCGCTAGCAAGCGGGTGGTGCCGACTTTTTGGCCAAGGGAACGTGCCGACTCCTCATTGAGGGTCAGAATGTCCCACTGTCGTACCGCCAAACACAGCACGATCAGTCCGCCAATGATCCATGGCCATGAAAAAGCTACGCCATCCCAGTCATTCTGAATAAGCGAGCCGGAGCCCCACAGAAAAATCCCCTGCGTCGTTTGCTGGTTCAGAAGCACCAGCGCACTCGTAACGGAGGATAAAACCAGGGTAACAATCATCCCGGATAATGCAATCCGCAGAGGAGAGCCCTGCGTTTTTCCTGCCAGCGCATAGACGGCGACGGCCGCCAGCGTTCCGCCTGCCACTGCCAGTGGAAGGGCATACTGATGCAGCAGTCCCGGCCAGAAGATCATCCCCGCCACGACGGCCAAATAAGCGCCGGCATTTACGCCAAGCGTCGTCTCCGAGGCCAGCGGGTTGCGCGTGACGGTCTGCATAAGCACGCCCGACACCGCCAAGGCGGCGCCAGCCAACAGGCCCATGACCGTACGCGGAAGGCGCACGCTGCGGATGAGATGGTGATCCGCGATATCCTGCGGAGACACCAGGGCCTGCACGACCGTATTGACGGATATATCGGCTAGCCCTTGCGTCAAGCTGATAAACGTGAGAAATAGCAGAGCCACCAGGCCTCCAACCAGCATCCATAACGGCTTCCAGCCCCTACCTGAGGAAACGGGTGGGGCTGGATGAATGCTCACCGGCGCGGAGCCTTGTGCCAGTTTGTTGCCGAGACTCATTTTGTGAGCAGATCAGCTGTCTTCTGGGCCATGGTTTGGGCAGACAATGGGCCGCCGTATGGCCACATGTCACCGCCAAGTGCGTACACGCGGTCTTCTTTAACAAAGTTCAGACCTTTCCACACCGGATTGTCCTTCAATTGGTTCTCGATGATGTTATCGCTCTCCTGGATAATATGCAGGAAATTCGCATCCTGAAGGGCAGGCAATGCCTCTACGTCTGTGGTGGTAAAGCCATAAACCTCAAATTGATCGGGCTTATGAGCATTGGTCAGCCCGATGTGCTCCAGAATTTTGACGGCCAAGGAATTATCCGTCGAAATCCGGAATATCACCGCATTCTGGTTACTGTATCCCATGGCGAGCGCAAACGGTTTTTCCGTCATGCCGGCTGCTTCAAGCTTGGATTTGGCATCGGCATAGGTTTGATCCAGATCGCTAAGCACTTTTGCGGCTTCGTCTTTTTTGCCAAGCACGTCAGCAATCGTATTGAAGGTATTAACCATCTCTTCATATTGATCCCCTTGTCCCTCAGTCGGATAAGGATCAAACACCAAGGTAGGCGCAATGCTGTTGTACGTATCATAGCCGGCTTCAAGATTCGATTTCAAACCGATGATCAGGTCCGGCTTCAAGGAAGCGATCAGCTCCAGATTCGGCTCTTGACGGGTGCCGACATCGGTAACGTCCGCCCCGATCTCTACCGGGATGTTCACCCATTGGTTCATCCCTTCAATGTCTGCAATGCCCACAGGCTGAACACCAAGTGCAAGGACATCCTCTGCGTAAAGCCATTCCAGCGCGACAATACGCTTTGGAACGCCCGTAATTTTCGTCTCGCCCAGAGCGTGCTTGATGGTTCGGGTCTCCGGCGTGGTTTCGGTGTTATCCCCGCCCTGTGCGGCCCCTTGATCCGAATTCTTCGCTGCCGTGGAGCTGCCTCCTTCATTGGATGCCGCGCCCCCGCCGCAACCGGCTAAAGCCAAAGCAAATATCAATACGATAAACACGAGACCCTTCATACTGCGCATCGAATTTCTCCCCCTCTTACCCTCTATGTATTGTAGATATTGTTTATTAATAATAATTATTGAGAACAATTATCATTATCAACACTCAGCACAATGATAATTATTCTCATTAAGATTGTCAATAGAATTTATGAAGATTGCCTAAACGATCCATGAATCTGTCCTTCTTCCATGATTATAGACTTCGTTCTTTACAGAACATTAGATGTATAACATAATCTTACTGAACTGATGATTCCTACAAACTTAGCCTCTACCATTCATTCCTGTGCCTTGTGCCCATTGAACAAAACAATCGAAAAGAGAGGGATCTCTATGCATGACAAAACCCCCAATCCGGCTGCAGAAAGCGACTTTCCCGTTAAGGCCGGCAAACCTGCACGCCAAGCCCTTATCGTCGCAGGCTATCATCAGCTTGCTGACCTCACCCAAGCATCCCAGAAAGAACTGCTGGCGCTTCACGGGGTAGGCCCCAAAGCGGTCAGAATACTGCGCGAAGCTCTCGCCGAGAAGGGCCTAGCCTTCAAAGAATAAATAATCACGATAGGTCTCCTGAAGCCATAAGGACCAGGGATCTATCGTGTTTATTTTTTTCCATATTTTCAAAAACCATATTTACATTTCTATAAAAATAGATATAATGAAACACATGGATACCTTACAAACCATCAAAGCACTATCAAACGAGTCCCGGTTTAAAATCCTGGAGTGGCTGAAGCATCCGGAGGAACATTTTGATCCGCAGGATCACATGCCTTCCAAATGTGATTTTCATGGCGGTATCTGCGTGGGCTCCATTTCAGAAAAAACAGGACTCGCTCAGTCGGTCGTTTCTGGCTATCTGGTAAAATTGCAAAAGGCCGGTTTACTGGAATCCCATCGAGCGGGCCAGTGGACATATTACAGACGCAATGAGGAGGGCATTAAGCGTTTTATCGAACAACTCAAGGAAGAGCTTTAGGCTTAAAAAGCAAATTCAAATTGAAGATTAAGCTTAAAAGCTCTTTCTTTTTATCATATATATCTATTTTTATGAAAATGCAGAAAAGCATATTAAACATATTGGAGGATTCCATACATGAGCAATCAAAATCAAAGTGTCCGATCTACAGCATCCCTATTCGAGCCATATACCATCGGTAACCTTACTCTTCCATCCCGCGTGGTGATGGCCCCTATGACGCGCGGGTTCTCTCCGAACGGCGTTCCAGGCCCAGATGTGGCCGCTTACTACCGTCGGCGTGCGGAGAATGGCGTCGGATTGATCATTACCGAGGGAACACTGATAAATCACCCGGCTGCAACCGATAACCCCAATATACCTAACTTCCATGGTGAAGCCGCATTGAACGGCTGGGCCGAGGTGGTCCGTCAGGTCCACGAAGCCGGCGGTAAGATCATGCCGCAAATTTGGCACATCGGCATGACTAGACCAATAGGTGCCGAGCCTAACCCAGAAGCACTTCCGATCGGACCATCCGGACTTGACCTGGACGGCAACGTCGTCACAAAACCCATGACCAAGGATGAAATCCAGCAGGTTATTCAAGCTTATGCCGATGCAGCCGCGAATGCCAAGCGCATTGGCTTTGACGGAGTCGAAATCCATGGGGCCCACGGATACCTCATCGACCAATTTCTCTGGGAGAGAACGAACCAGCGTACCGATGAATACGGAGGTGACATGCTGAAGCGTGCCCGCTTTGCGGTCGAAGTGGTGAAAGCCGTACGTGAGGCGGTGGGTCCTGACTTCCCTGTTGCCATCCGCCTATCCCAATGGAAGACGACCCAATATGAAGCTAAGCTGGCGGATACGCCTGAAAAGCTGGGTCAGCTGTTAACCGCGCTGTCTGACGCCGGGGTCGATATATTCCACTGCTCGACCCGCCGCTTCTGGGAGCCTGAATTCGAAGGTTCTGACCTGAACTTTGCTGGATGGGCCAAGAAACTGACAGGAAAAACAGTCATCACCGTCGGTTCTGTTGGCCTCGACGAAGTGTTTACCAGCCTCTTCACCCAAGGCAAGGGTGCCGGTCAGAGGGACCTTGAGGAGCTGCTTAGCCGCCTTGAGGAACATGAATTTGACCTGGTTGCTGTAGGCCGTGCCCTGTTGGCTGATCCGCAATGGGCCGCTAAGGTTCGAGACGGACGTTTCGACGAGCTGGCACCATTCAAGCCGGATTCCTTGCAAACTCTGGTTTAATGCGATTTCAGTCCTCCCCCTAGACTTAAAGCCGCATTGAATCTTTAAATAAATCAAAAACCGGAAGAAAGACTTCAGTCTCCTTCCGGTTTTTTTGCTGTATATGAACTTGCTTGCTTTTACCGCTCACCTGGACAGCCGGCCGCTCTAATGGCACACCCGCTTCCAGCTCCATTCAACGGATTGTTTCCCGAAGAATTGACGTGGCGAAGCATACTTCCAGAATTACCTGATGGCTGATATGAGGCACAGCTGCCGCTCTCGGGTCGGCTTCATCCAGATTGTTCCCTGCTATTCGTCCTGCAAGGCGGCTTGACGCTTGTAATGATCTTCGATTACCATACAAGCCATCGCTTCGATCACCGGTACGACGCGGGGACAGATGCATGGATCGTGCCTGCCGATCGTCGCAATCTCCCGTTCATTGCCGTCTACATCGACAGTCTGTTGAGGGGTAGAAATGGATGAAGTCGGCTTTACGACGACTCGGAACACGATATCCGCCCCGGTGCTGATACCACCGATGATTCCGCCGGCATGGTTCGTCCGGAACCCTCCCGCGTCCATCTGATCGTTGTGCTCGCTTCCCCGCATAGTGGCCGCTTGAAAGCCTGCCCCGAATTCAATGCCCTTAATCGCGCCGACGGACAACATAGCCTTCGCTAACTCAGCGTCAAGCTTGTCGAATACGGGTTCCCCCAGTCCCGCGGCAATGCCGCTAATTCGGCATTCGACAATCCCCCCGCAGCTGTCCCCCTCTTCGGCCAGTCGTTCTATCCTCTCAATCATGCGAACGGCTGCTTCCGGATCACACGCACGAACTGCATTCCGTTCGATAGCATCGGCGTCAAATTGCTCGCATCGGATACCTCCGATCTCGGTCGTATACGCTAGGATGGAGACACCCCGACGTTCCAGAAGCTTCCGCGCCACGGCTCCAGCAGCCACTCGCGCAGCCGTCTCCCTTCCCGAAGCTCTTCCGCTTCCTCGATAGTCGCGAATCTTGTATTTTTTCTCATATGTGAAATCCGCATGCCCGGGCCGGTAGGTCGATTTAATTGTATCGTAAGCCGACGGGCGCATGTCGGTGTTGTTAAGCATGATGCACAGTGGCGTCCCCGTCGTTCTCCCCTCGAAAAGTCCAGATAAAATGCGAATCTTATCGTATTCCTTGCGGGGCGTTGTAACGGAGGATTGCCCCGGCCTTCTTCGATCCATCTGAATCTGAATGTAGGCCTCGTCCAGCTCAACGCCCGGTGTGACACCTTCTAAAATGACGCCCACTGCTTCCCCGTGTGATTCTCCGAACGTAGTCATTTTTAACCGCTCTCCAAACGTACTTCCTGCCATGTTTTATACCTCCCGTAAACATTTCGATTCCTTATCCTTCAGTTTAGAGGTATATTTGAAATAAATGAAATCGTAATAATTAACAGTTGCCATAGAGAGGGTTGATAACAAATGATCGCCAACACGGAATGGTATCGAGTGTTCCTGCATGCTGCAGAGACTTCCAATCTCACGAAAGCTGCGCATAACCTCCATATGACACAGCCCTCTGTGAGTTATGCCATCAAGCAGTTGGAAGAAGCCCTCGGCGTGGGGCTGTTCGACCGGTTATCCAAGGGCGTCCGCTTAACAACAGAAGGAGAGGCCTTGTATCAGCATGTAAGGCAAGCATTCGACGAACTCGATTCAGCCGAGCGGCGATTGAAGAAGCTAAAGCAGTTTAGCGAAGGCAGGCTGAGGATTGGCGCGAACGGGGCTATCGTTAAGGACTTTCTCCTCTCCTTGCTCGACCGATTCCATGCCCGCTATCCCGACATCCGCATTCAGCTGTCACAGGAGCGAACAAGCAGCATCGTGGAGCGCTTAAAGAAAGGATCGTTGGATCTCGGCTTTGTTCACCTTCCCGTATCGGACGAGGAAATCCATATCATCGACTCCCGTACCTCGCCTTATTGCGCCGTTGTCGGAACGGCCTTCGCAGATTGGGCGCGAGAACCCCTTCCGACAGAACATTTGACGGAGCTCCCCCTCTTGATGCTGTCCCCCGGCAGCTCGACGCGTTCCTTCATCGAAGGGTGGTTCCGATCACAAGGAGTGGAAGCGGAAGCCGACTTCGAGTTAAACAGCCTGGACATGTTAGCGGAATTTGCCGAGCGCGGTTATGGTACAGCATTCTTACCGCGAGCCTTTGTCGCGTCCCGCATCTCGGGCGGTTCCTTGCTGGAGCTTCGAACCGAAACGCCATTACCCGATCGATATATCGGAGTCGCCGTTCGGAAGCAGGTGTCGCCCTCGCTGGCGGCAGGAGCATTTTTGGAGATGCTGCAGCAGAATTGATGATCTTCCGCCCTATATTCCCCAACTGAACAAGGCAGCTGGATGAACGGCTGCCTTTACTTCGTTTTTGATCGACTATCAGTTCAGCAGATATATGTTAGAACCTCATTAAATCCTGTCCAGGCTGTCACCTGTTGAATAGATAAGCAGCTTTTAGCTTTGAAAAACTAACCGTAAGCCCTCACTTCAATAACCTCGGCATAGTCCGAGCCGTTCGTGCTCTCGACCACCAACTGGAGCGCCGTGCTCTGAATAGGCTCCTCTAAACGGTGGACTCTTTTGCGGCGGCGGTTAAACGCCTCCGACGCAAGCGTAACCCAATTCCCTTCCGAATCCAGCGCCTCTACTCTGTAGGTACAGACCAGCTCAGGGATGATATCGAACGGCGTACGATGATGGTGCAGATTGATCAGATCTTCATTAACGTCATCGTTGAAAATAAGATGAATCTCACGAATCATTCTCGCCTCTTCCCATTCCAGCTTTAACCACGGCGTCTCCCCGTCTGCGATTCGCTCCGATACCCACATATTCGGACCGCCGAACGGACGTTTATAGCCGTCAATGACATGCTCGGGATGATAAGCTCTCGAGCCGATCACCGACCGCAGGCAGAACGGCCTCCTGACCAGTCCCTTCATGCTCCACTCCACCACCGGCTGGCTGTCATCATGGTCTTCCAGCTCCTTGGAGACGCGGACCGCCGTCCCCCGTTCGAAGGCAAGCAGCCCGCTCATCGGCTTGGATGACAGATACAGCGTCAGATCCGGATTTTTGCGCACGATGATAAATGCGTTTTGCGGCTCCGCCGGTTGCCAATCCAGCTGGACCGGGACCCACTGTCCCTGCCCCGGCATGATGCGGACAGAGGTGCGAAATTCCAACACGGCCGGAACGTAATTCTCCGGACGTCCCGTGCTCCAAACCTCTACCGTCATATCGGTCTCCCGCTTCGCATCGATCAGCCATTCCAGTTCCCCGCTCAGCCCCGGATCGGCAGGCATCAGCACAGCGATGTCCCGCTCCAGCGGATATGGCGCCTCCGCCTCCTCGATCGCGATCCTGGACAGGTGGGACGATGCGCTGACCTTGGCGCTTCGGGCCAGATCCAGTGGATCACGGTTTACCGCCCCGATCACGGAGGCATCCTGCTTCAGCAGCGTCTGCTGAAGCTCACCGCTCCGGCTGCGGGACAGCTCGCGCGGCGTGAGGCCGTGCTGGACGCACAGCGCCGCAGCCGTGCCGGCCGCTTCGCCCAGGACGGCGCAAGTCGCCATGACCCGCGTGGTACCGAAAGTCACGTGGGTGGCGCTGATGTTGCGCCCGGCGAACAACAGATTGGTCACGTTCGCCGAATACAGGCTGCGGTACGGAATATGGTAGTTCCCGTCCGCATGCATATGCTTCGAGCCGCTCTCTTCGGCGTACATGCCCTGCGGCGGATGCAGATCGATCGACCAGCCGCCGAAGGCCACCCGGTCCTCGAACGGCTCCTGAGCCATAATGTCGTTCTGCGTCAGCACATAGTCGCCGACAAAGCGCCGGTACTCCCGCTTGCCCGGCTGGGCGCCGACCCACTCCAGCGTCATATTGGCCGCATCGAAATTGCCGGAGTTCTTGATATAGTCCCAAATGCCGTAGATGACCGACCACAGCTCGTCACGGATCCGCTCGTTGTCATGCACGGTGTCGAGCTCCCCGCCCCATTCGATCCACCAGTAATGGCAGCCGGAATCGCCGCTGCGGATGACCCGCTTGATCGGGATCGGCGTCTGCGTAATATCCTTGGCAAAGGAGGGCGGCACGAATTTCACCGGATGTCCGGCATCCTTCGTATAGAACAGCAGCGTGCTGCCGAGCGTAACATCGTCCGCCGTATCCGGCGCCCATTCTTCCCCGTATTCATCCCGGGCTTCCCGCCCAAGCCGGTATTTCGCTCCCGCCAGGAATCCGACCAGCCCGTCCCCCGTGCAATCCAGAAACACGGGACTCTCAAACCGGATGCGTCGCTCCGAGCCCATCATCCAACCGGTGACCGATCGGATCTGCCGGGCGTCAGGGTCGCCATCTGCTTCAACCTCATGCACGTCCGTGTTCAAGAACAGAGTTATATTCGACTCGGCCCGCACGGTTTCCAATACGATCAAATCCCATAAATACGGGTTGCCGTCCGGATTCCGGTACTGGTTCTCCACGAACATCTCGCCCATAATGCCGGTTTCCCGAGCATAACGGTTGATCCCGTGAGCCGTCGCGCCGCATACCCATACGCGCACCTCGCTGCTGGAGTTACCTCCCAGCATGGGGCGGTTCTGCACAAGTGCTATCTTTTGTCCGAGCCTCGCGGCCGCCACCGCCGCGCATACCCCTGCTAAACCGCCGCCAACCACCGTTATGTCGCTTACTACTGTTTCATTTCTCATGAATGATCCGACTCCTTTCATGTTCATCCAGCTCATGTATGAACCTGGATTATGGGCTACCCTTTTACGGCCGAGCTCGCCACGCCCTGAATGATATATTTCTGACCGATCAGGAACACGAGAATCATCGGAATAATGCCTGCGGTCGCCGCCGCCATCATGCCGTTATAATCCACGGTATTTTCCAGAATGAAATTTTGCAGCCCCAGCGGAACGGTATACAGATCCTGATCGATCAAAAACACCAAGGCATTCTCGTAATCGTTCCAGTGCCAAGAGAAATCGATAATGGCCAGCGTGGCCAACGAAGGCTTCGCCATTGGCAGAATGATCCGCGAAAAAATGCGGAAATGGCCTGCTCCGTCGATAAAGGCTGCCTCCGAAATTTCATGCGGTACGGAGAGGAAAAACTGCCGCATCATGAACACCCCGAAAATCGTGAAAACGCCCGGCAGTATAAGAGCCCAATGCGTGTTGTAAATACCGACCCAGTCGAACATGATGAACTTCGGCACAAACAGAACCTGGGGAGGGACCATCATCATCGACAGATAGATCATGAACATGGCATTCCGCCCCTTGAACTCGATCCGGGCAAAGCCGTAAGCGGCTAAAGCGGACAGCAATACAGCACCGACGGTGCTGATCAAGGCAACTTTAAGCGAGTTTAGATAATAGTGGCCGAAGCTGTTCGTGCCGGTCCACACTTTCACATGATGTTCCCATATGAATTGGGCAGGAATCCACTTAATCGGGTATTGGAACACTTCCGCCGGCATCTTGAACGAGGTACTAATCATCCAGAGGAAGGGAACGATCATAACCACGCTGAAGAACAGCATAATGAGCGTGATGATTATTGTAGTATATAAGGCTTTGGTCATTGTCCTTCCTCCTTAATAGTGAACCCAGCGCTTCTGACCGATCCATTGAATGACAGTGAAGATCATAATGATGAAGAACAGCGCCCAGGAGATCGCGGATGCATAACCCATTTCGTAGTAGCGGAAAGCGTTCTGATAAATGAACAGGGACAACACTGTGGTGCTGTTGCCTGGGCCTCCCTGCGTAATGGCTTGAATGATCCCGAACTGCTTGATGGTCATGATGAGTCCGGTAATGAGCAGCAGGAAGGTCGTGGGGCTGACGAGCGGCCACAGGATGCTGCGAACCGTTTGCCAAGCGCGGGCCCCGTCGATTTTGGCAGCCTCAAGCAGTTCGGTCGAAACCTCTTGCAGCGCCGCCAGATAGATGATCATGTTATAGCCGAGCATAAACCAAATCCAGATGATGTCGATGGCATACATGGAGGAATCCATCGTGGACAGCCATCCCGGGGGATTGGTAATGCCGAACGACTTGAGGATACCGTTGATCGGGCCGTTATTCGGATGGAACAGCAGCATCCATACGAAGGCGACGGCGACGCCACTGGTGATGTAAGGCATGAAGTATAAGGCGCGGAGCAGCTTTTTTAAATACACCGAGCGGTTCAAAACCACGGCGACGATGAAAGCCAGTCCGATCGATATAGGAACGGATAACAGAAAGAACAGCGTATTTTTGATCGAAATGTAGAAGACCTCGTCGCCCAGCATTTTTTGAATGTTGGCCAGACCCACGAACTTCGTGTCCGAGCTCATAAATTTGTAGTCCGTAAACATGAGATAGAACGAATACAAGGCTGGCACAATAAAAAACAGCATCACGCCGACCATGTTCGGACCGATAAACAGATAGCCGAGATACTGTTGCCGTTTCATCCAGGATGTTTTCACATAGCCCCACTCCTCTTGGTCTTTTTCATCTCAAGCATAGCAGTCGGGACCGAGCGGGGATAAGGAACAAAACCTTCGACTTTATGCTACAGAAGTATGCAATTACAGGGCCGCGAATTTCGGCCGCTTCGTAGATTTGTTCTATCAGTACGTGCAAAAAAGCGCTATCCCGCTTCAAGATGACCACAACTGCGGGATAGCCGTTTCGAAACCGATCAAAAAGGGGACTCGCCGCCGAAGCGATAGTCCCCTTCTATTGGTGCCGACAGCCCCTTATTTGCCTTCTTTTAAAAACGTGTTATGCCGGTTCACCATGGCCTCCAGCGTTTGATCGAGCGATTGGGCGTCAAGGAAATACTTTTCATACTCCTGGGAGCGCATATCCATCACCTCTTGCGGCAAGCTCCTTACGTACGTAGGCGTTTTGTCTTCGAACATGACGTGCATCAGGGAATCCAGGTCATACGTGTCTTTCTTATCGCCGAGCAGGTTGTCTAACGCCTCTTCCTGATCGGCGTCCTTTGAAGCAGGCAATCTTCCACCCGCAGCCATAGGAGCCATACCTCCGTCCGCATACCACTTCAGGAATTCCCAAGCTTCCGCTTGTTTTTTAGACTTGGCATTAATGGAGATGTAATCCCCAAGACCGCCCCTTGTCACGTAGCTGTCCGCACTGTCCGTTAGTCTCGGCACCTGGGCGAACGCGATGGTGAAGTCGCGGGGAAAATCGGTAAAGTTATTCGAGCTTCGCAGCAGCCAAGCTCCGATATTCAGCATGGGCACTTCCCCGCTAAGGAACACTTGCTCCACCGGCATTTTGGAAGTCAGCTGCTCTCCGAGCGGCGGCGTGGTCTTGTCTTCCTTCATCATGACATTCAGGGTTTCCAGCCATTTTTTGACCAGCGGGTGGTCCAGATTCGAAGTTCCATCCGCCTTGGTATATCCCTCTTGCGATAACACCGAATCAATCGGATCGACGAACGGCTCCATATTTTGAATAAATCCATAGTTATTGCCGACTTTGAGCTTCTTGGCATATTCGCGCAGCTCATCCCACGTCCAGTCCTTCGGAACGGGCAGGCCCGCCGCATCAAGGGCATCCTTGTTCAGCGCGACGAAAAAGGCGCTCTTCGTGGTCGGCATTCCGTAATACTTCCCGTTGATTTTCCAGCCTTCGGCGTCAGGACCCATCTTCTCATCGATATTGTAATCATCGAATTGGCTCAGATCCAGGGCCAAGTTGGATTCCACCCGTTTGGAAGTCTGGGAAAGCGTGTAATTCACGTACAGGTCGACATCCTGACCGGTAATCATCGCCGTATCAAGCTTCAGGTTCCCGTCATCGTCATTGACGTAGCGGACATACTCGACTTGAATATCAGGATGCTCGGCGTTCCACGCATCGATGACCTCTTGCGGTCCCGCCTCTGGCGGCACACCGCCCCACATGGTTAGTTTGACCGGCTCGCCGGATGAAGGCGCTTTCGAATTATCCGTTCCTTGTCCCTCAGTTGCTGATGAGGCTGCTTTGCCGCCGCAGCCCGCAAGAAGACCTAGAAGCAATATGCCGATGAGAAGCATCGTCCATCCTTTTTTATTTCTCACATTAGAGACCTCCCCGAGAATTATATTGGTGTGATGCCCTCTCATCGTAGCAGGGAACGGGAGCCGCTTTTAAGCTACATATCCATTCAGATGATGGAACAAAACGATGGAATTCCTGACTCGGCGATCCTATGTCCTGCATCGAATCGTTCTATTTGAAGTCTTTGGTGTGTTGTCTGTATTTACTCGGGGTGAAGCCGGTCAACCGTTTGAAGATTTTAATAAAATAATTGTCGTTCACGAATCCCACGCGGAGGCCGATCTCATGAACAGGGAGGTCGGTTTGAAGCAAATACGCGATGGCTTTGTCCACCCGGATCTGGTGCAGATAATGAATCAAGGTGCGTCCGGTCTTTTTCTTGAAGAGGGCGCTGACGTAATTTTCGCCCATCATCACGTAGCCCGACATCGATTTTACCGTAATGTCCTGCTCGTAGTGCTCATGGATGTACTGCAATATTTTCTGTACTTCCGGGTGCGACGTGATTTCCCTGGGGGAGGCATGATGCGCCGGCTGTGACGGCATCGTCTCCGTGGACGCGACCCGCGAAACAGGTTGGCTCGGGCTCGGATGCGGGTTATTCTTCATCAGCTCGGCATTCATTTTGTGCAGCGTTTCCCGCAGCGTATTCACGCTCATCGACAGCTTCAGGATATAGTTGGATGCCCCGTATTCCATCGCTTGCCGGACATACTCGAATTCACTCATGCAGGTCAGCATCACGAACTTCGAGGCGTACCCTTCTTCCCGGGTTCTGCGGAGGAGCTCCACGCCGTCCATCTCCGGCATTACGATATCGGTCAGCACAAGATCGGGCGGATTGCTCCGGATCATCTCCAGCGCCTCGGCGCCGTTTCCTGCCTCTCCTGCCACCTTGAACCCAAGCTCCTCCCACGCGATGATCTCCCGCACGGACTCTCGCACAAACACCTCATCCTCAACCAGCAGCACCTTCCACATAGGTCTCCCCTCCTCGAAGTTTTTTATAATCCGGTTTCCAAGCCTACACAGGCCTGAGACGAAAAATCTGCCCGTTATGATGAAATCAAGTGATCGTTCTGATAGGGCGTTGAGATTAACAACGGGATAGAAAATCGAATCCGCGTTCCCCGCTCCGAGGATATAATCTCTATGCGGCCCTCTTCTTTAAATAGCAGCCGCAGCAGCTCTTGCACATTGCTGAGTCCGATACCCGGACGTTTACGCATCCCGCTCGCCTGCCGGGACTGCTCCATGCCGACGCCGTTGTCCTTGATCTCCACCGCCAATCGATTCGGCCCTTCCAGGGTGACCGTAATTTCAATGAGACCCTCCTGCTCCGGCAGCGGTCCGATTCCGTGTAGGATGGCATTCTCCACGAGCGGCTGCAGGCAGAGCTTGGGCACAAGCGCATAGAGGATGTCCTCATCATACGCAAAGGTCACGTCAAAACGGTGATTATAACGCACCTGCTGAATATGAACGTAGGCCTGCACCAGCTCGATTTCATCCTTCAGATGCACCAGATCCTTCTCCGTATTCAGGCTCGCCTCCAGCAGCTTGCCGAGAGACAGGGTGATATTCGTGATATCCTCATTCCCGTGGCGTATGGCACTCCACTTGACCGTATTTAGCGTGTTGAGCAGAAAATGCGGGTTCATCTGAGCCAGCAGCATATGAAAATGCACCGCTTCCTTCTGCCTTTCCTCGGCCTTCAATCGCTGAATCAGCACATCCATGTCGTTGAGCATGGAATTGAACGTCTGCGTCAGCTCCAGAATCTCGCCTCGGAACTTGTGCTCCGGCAGCCGGATTTTCAGATTGTTGCGAACAACCGCCTTCATCTTATTCTGTAAATGGGATAACGGCCGGGTAATCGTGGCGGCAATAATGAAGGTCATGATGAGAAAAGCGCCGGTCAGCAGGAAAAAGGTCATGAAATATTGACGCTTCAGCTCCTCGATCTCGTTAAAGAGCACCGTCAGCGGAATCCGGTTCACGATATACCAATCCAGCGATTCCACGTAAATGTAATTCACCAGGGTATTGGAGGTTTTGTCGATAAAATACTTCTGCCTGGGCTCGGCCGCAATCCTGGCTTTCACCTCGCCGGTCAGACTGCTGTTCAAGATCGATTGAGATACATTCTCGCCGGCGCTCGTAATCAAAAAATACTCCTGACGCAGCGTCGACTGCTTCAGTACGGATTGAAACCAGAAGGAGTAATCGATGCTGATCCGGGCCATGCCGTACGGCTTGTTGCGAGGCGTTTCCATGTAAGCGTACAGCGACAGCAGGTAAGGGCTCGTGGAGATATCCCTCAATACGTAATTCGCGTCGCTCGAAACCCAGTGATACGACACGCCCTCCATCTGTTCCCGATCAAAGCCAGGGTTGTTCCGCAGCTTCCTGTAATCAAGCGCTTCCCTGGGAGAGTATGAAGTGTAAGCGTTACCATGAAAATCGAGAATCGTGAAGTAGACCGACGGATTATACAGGAAAAAGCTGTTGTTTAAATTTTTAAACTTTTCCTCCATCAGGTTTTTGTTTTCGAGTCCCTGCCGCTGACCTGGATGGGTCAGCACGGAGGCCACCGTTGAATCCTGCTCCAGAAATATCAGCGTTTTGAAGGCTACGCTCAACTGATCCTCCAGCGTTCGATACATCTGCTCCAGCTGACTGTGGCTCTGCTGGCTAATTTTCTCCTGGACCAAGGTCTCGATCCGCTGGTAGTTGTACAAATTCAAAATGCCAAAAGGCAGTAGTATAACCAGAACGAACGCGGCAAACAGACGGTATTTCAGCTTATGTGGAAACAGGGATCGTATTCGGTTCAGCACCCTCCCGCACTCTCCTTTTCGCTCGCTTGTTCTTCAATTATATCAGCACCGGTTCGCTTGAGAATGGCAATGCCTGAAATTGCATGGATATGTGCGGTCGAGGTTCGGAGCTGCACTGGGAATGCGTAGATTTGTTCTATTTTGTTGCTGAGGTGCGTATATCGGCTGAGGAGCCATGCGTTCGCCTTTAAAAGCGGGAAGCCTCCTCAGCTTATTCCATTCCAGCTTCCCGATTTTAACAACGACCGGAGCTGATATACGCACCACCCCACGGCATGATACAGAGTGTGCAGCCAATTCACTCTCTCCCCCTCCCACGCCCAAAAGCCCGGCTCATGTGACTTCACAGAGCGGGCTTTCTTCTTTGCACTCCTACGAGTTGCCCACAATAGGCTGCACACCTCCCCTTGCTCAGGTGCGTGTATCGGTGGAGGAGCAACGCGTTCGCCTTTAAAATCGGGAAGCTTCCTCAGCCTACTCCATCCAGCTTCCCGATTTTAACAGCGACCGGAACCGATATACGCACCATCCCACAGCACGATAACAGAGTGTGCAGCCCTTCGCTCTCTCAAATAAATGCAAAAAAACCCAGCTCCCTCAAAAGCAGGAGCCGGGCTTTCTCTTATTTCAATTATTTGCGCTTCAAGTTGTAGAACGACTTCAAGCCGTTGTATTGAGCAAGCTCGCCCAATTGATCTTCGATGCGAAGCAATTGGTTGTATTTGGCCACACGGTCCGTACGGGAAGGAGCACCCGTTTTGATCTGACCCGCGTTGGTAGCTACTGCGATATCAGCGATCGTGCTGTCCTCGGACTCACCGGAACGGTGGGAGATGACAGCCGTATATCCTGCGCGTTTTGCCATTTCGATCGCATCGAACGTTTCCGTCAATGTACCGATTTGGTTTACTTTGATCAGGATGGAGTTACCGATGCCTTCGTTGATACCTTTTTCCAGACGCTCGGTGTTGGTAACGAACAGGTCGTCACCCACGAGTTGAATTTTGTTACCCAATTTCTCGGTAAGCAATTTCCAACCTTCCCAATCGTCCTCGGAGCATCCGTCTTCGATGGTTACGATTGGGTATTTGTCTACCCAAGAAGCGAGCAAGTCCACGAATTCTGCCGGCGTGAAGGATTTGCCTTCGCCTTCCAGAACATACTTGCCATCTTTGAAGAACTCGGTGGAAGCAACGTCCATACCCAGCAATACATCTTCACCTGGCTTGTAGCCGGCTTTTTCGATCGCTTCGATGATGGAAGACAACGCATCTTCGTTGGACGTGAAGTTAGGAGCGAAACCGCCCTCGTCACCAACCGCTGTGTTCAGGCCTTTGCCTTTCAGAACGGATTTCAGGTTGTGGAAGATTTCAGCGCCCATGCGAAGCGCTTCTTTGAAGCTAGGTGCGCCAACAGGCAATACCATGAACTCTTGAACGTCAACGTTGTTGTCCGCGTGAGCGCCACCGTTAACGATGTTCATCATTGGTACTGGAAGTTGTTTTGCGTTGAATCCGCCAAGGTAAACATACAGCGGAAGATCCAATGCATCAGCAGCAGCGCGAGCTACAGCCATCGATACGGCCAGAATTGCGTTCGCACCCAGTTTGCCTTTGTTCGGCGTACCGTCCAAAGCGATCATCAGCTTGTCGATGCCGAGTTGGTCCAGAGCGTCCATGCCGATCACTTCAGGAGCGATAATTTCGTTCACGTTCTCAACGGCTTTCAGAACGCCTTTGCCCAGGTAACGGGATTTGTCGTCGTCGCGAAGCTCAACGGCTTCGTGAACGCCAGTGGAAGCACCGGATGGAACGATTGCGCGACCGATCGCACCGGATTCCAGGTATACTTCAACCTCTACGGTTGGATTCCCGCGGGAGTCAAGGACTTCGCGTGCATATACATCAGAAATAATAGTCATGTGTATAGTCTCCTTTGAAATGTTATGTTTATGTTCCATTATGAACTACTTATTTACGTGCTGCAATCATGGAGGTTCCCGTCATTTCGTCAGGCTTCGGCAGCTCCATCAGATCGAGAATCGTTGGCGCGATGTCGGCAAGAATACCGCCTTCACGCAGTGTTACATTCTCATCCGTTACGATGAACGGAACCGGGTTCGTAGTATGTGCGGTGAACGGACGTCCATTCTCGTCAAATACCATGTCCGCGTTCCCGTGGTCAGCGGTGATCAGAACTACCCCGCCTTTTGCCAAAACAGCCTCAACGACCTTGCCGACACACTCATCCGTCGTCTCAACGGCTTTAATCGTCGGCTCCAGCATACCGGAATGACCTACCATGTCCGGGTTAGCGAAGTTCAAAATGATCGCATCATGCTTATCTGCTTCGATTTCCCTCACGCAAGCATCCGCCACTTCATAGGCGCTCATCTCCGGCTTCAGATCGTAGGTCGCCACTTTCGGCGAGTTGATCAGTACGCGCGTTTCGCCAGGAAGCTCAACATCGCGTCCACCGCTGAAGAAGAATGTCACGTGGGGGTACTTTTCGGTTTCCGCAATCCGCAGCTGTTTCTTGTTGTGCTGTACCAGCACTTCCCCGAGCGTGTTATCGAGATTCTTAGGTTTGTAGGCAACGAAACCTTCCACCGTCTCGCTGAATAGCGTCAAGCATACAAAATGCAGGTTTTGCGGGAACTTCGGTCCACGTTCAAAGCCACGGAAATCATTATTCGTAAACACCTGGGACAACTGAATCGCACGGTCAGGGCGGTAGTTCAGGAAGATAACGGAATCTCCGCTCTCCACCAGACTAACCGGCTCGCCTTCACCATTCACAATTACGGTCGGTTCTACGAATTCATCGTAAACCGATTTCTCGTAAGATTCGATGATGGCTTTCAGCGGATCCGTATATTTAGGTCCTTCGCCATACACCATGGCCCGGTAAGCCTTCTCGACGCGATCCCAACGCTTGTCGCGGTCCATCGCATAATAACGACCGGAAAGCGTAGCGATTTGGCCAACGCCCACCTCTTCAATCTTCGCAATCAGATCCTTAACGAACTGCTTGCCGCTGTCCGGTGCCACGTCGCGTCCATCCATGAAGCCATGGATGTATACGTCATGGAAATCTTCCTTCTTGCAAAGATCCAGCATGGCAAACATATGCTCAATATGACTGTGAACGCCGCCGTCGGATACCAGCCCGTACAGATGCAGCTTCTTGTTGTTGTTCTTCGCAGCGCAAACGGCTTCCACCAGCGTTTCGTTCTCGAAGAATTCTCCTTCACGAATCGACTTCGTGATACGGGTCAAGTCCTGATACACGATCCGGCCTGCGCCGATGTTCAAGTGACCCACTTCAGAGTTCCCCATTTGACCTTCCGGCAAGCCTACGGCTTCACCGCAAGCAGTCAACGTGGTGTTCGGGTATTGCTTCAAATACCGGTCGTAGTTAGGCTTGTTCGCTTGAGCGACCGCATTGCCCACCTGGGTGTTGCGAAGCCCGAAACCGTCCATGATGATCAGAGCTACGGGTTTTGGAGCAGACATTTACTTCGCCCCCTCAACGAGTGCGATGTAGGAAGCCGGTTGTAGACTTGCACCACCAACGAGCGCGCCGTCGATGTCGCTTTGTCCCATATACTCCGCTACATTTTCAGGCTTCACGCTACCGCCGTATTGAATACGAACTTGCTCTGCAACGGTTTCGCCGTACAGGCCTTTAACGAGTTCACGAATATAAGCGATGACTTCGTTCGCATCCTCTGCCGTAGAGGATTTGCCCGTTCCAATCGCCCAGATTGGCTCATAAGCAATAACAACATGAACCGCTTGATCAGCCGGAACACCTGCGAACGCAGCTTCCGTTTGTACTTTACACACGTCTTTGGTTTGGCCAGCTTCCCGTTCTTCCAGCTTCTCGCCGACGCATACGATCGGAAGAAGTCCATGACGGAATGCCGCATGTACCTTCTTGTTCACGATCTCATCGGTTTCAGCAAAATACTGGCGACGCTCGGAGTGTCCAATAATGACATAGTCTACGCCCAGATCCTTCAGCATCAAACCGCTGATTTCACCCGTAAATGCGCCATTGTCTTCAAAATGAAGATTTTGTGCACCGATTTTGATGTTCGTGCCCTTGACCGCTTCAACCAATGCAGGAAGATTGGTAAATGGCGCGCAAATCACGCTTTCCACGCCTTCTACTTCCGCTTTGCCTTTCACATCTTCAACAAATGAAGTTGCTTCCGGAACGGTTTTGAACATTTTCCAGTTACCAGCTATGATAGGTGTTCTCACACGATTCACTCCTTTATTCCCCCGAAGAATCGGGGTCCAAACTTCATCCACTTGCTATCCAATATAGTGCCTATTTCTATTTGTCGTTCAGTGCCACAACACCAGGAAGTGCTTTGCCTTCCATGAACTCAAGAGATGCACCGCCGCCTGTCGAGATGTGATTCATCTTGTCGGCAAGGCCGAATTTCTCTGCAGCTGCAGCCGAGTCGCCGCCGCCGATAATCGTGTAAGCTTCCGTATCCGCACAAGCTTGTGCCACTTCACGAGTACCGTTGCTGAACGGAGCGATTTCGAATACGCCCATAGGACCGTTCCACACGACAAGTTTGGAGTTCTTGATCACTTCTGCATACTTGGCGCGAGTCTTAGGACCGATGTCAACGCCTTCCCAATCGGCAGGAATGCCATCGATATCAACGACCTTGGTATTCGCGTCTGCGCTGAACTCGTCCGTAACGACGATATCTTCCGGCAGGTAGAAGTTTTTGCCCAGCTCTTTAGCTTTCTCGATGAAACCGAGTGCAACATCAAGCTTCTCTTTATCAAGCAGAGATTGGCCGATTTCATGGCCTTGAGCTTTGAAGAACG
Source organism: Paenibacillus sp. Dod16 (assembly GCF_049893405.1). Taxonomy (NCBI): domain Bacteria; kingdom Bacillati; phylum Bacillota; class Bacilli; order Caryophanales; family Paenibacillaceae; genus Paenibacillus; species Paenibacillus sp. Dod16. The sequence goes on along the minus strand of NZ_JBNDYG010000023.1, from coordinate 30,871 downwards.
TGTAAGCAAGTCCACCGCCGATGATGACATTGTCAGCAAGCGTAAGCAGGTTGTCGATCACGTCGATTTTGTCCTTAACCTTCGATCCACCGATGATGGCGGTAAAAGGACGGTCCGGATTCGAAAGGGCTTTGCCGAGAACGGACAGCTCTTTCTCCATCAACAATCCCGATACAGCCGGAAGATGATGAGCGATACCTTCTGTCGAAGCGTGCGCACGGTGAGCAGCACCAAACGCGTCATTCACGAACAGATCGGCCAGTTCGGCGAATTGCTTCGCAAGTTCCGGATCATTCTTCTCTTCACCAGCGTAAAAACGAACATTTTCAAGCACGAGCACATCGCCGTTTTGCAGCTTCTCGACTTGAGCTTTAACAGCTTCTCCTACCGCTTCATCCGCTTTGGCTACCGGTTTGCCGAGCAGCTCGGACAGACGCTGACTTGCCGGAGTCAGGCGCAACGATTCAACGACCTCTCCTTTTGGACGACCCATGTGGCTGGCCAGGATGACTTTCGCTCCTTGCTCTACCAGATACTTAATGGTCGGCAAAGTCTCGCGAATACGAGTGTCGTCTGTAATTTTACCATCTTCGAGCGGTACATTGAAATCGACGCGGACAAACACCCGTTTGCCGCTTACTTCTACATCACGTACACTTTTCTTGTTCATCTCCACGTTCCTCCTAAGAAAACTATTCTCCTCACCGACAGCATGCAGTTGCTCTCGTTTCTCTCTCTATCGCTAACCAGCGCCCGGATCTTGTCTATTCTTCCCAGTGCTCTGGCATGAAAACAAGGAAAAACCATGAACCAAAGAGGAGACCCGTGAAACGGAACTCCTCTTCGATTGTATGGCTAGATCAATTACAGACCTTTGCTTGCGATGTAAGCAGCGAGGTCAACGACACGGTTGGAGTAGCCCCACTCGTTGTCATACCAAGAAACAACTTTCACCATGTTGTCGCCAACTACCATAGTGGAGAGCGAATCGATAGTGGAAGAAGCTGGGTCGCCATTGTAGTCGCTGGATACAAGCGGCTCTTCGGAGTAGTTCAAGATGCCTTTCAGCGGGCCTTCAGCAGCTGCTTTCAGAGCTCCGTTTACATCTTCAAGGGTTACATTTTGGGACAGCTCAACTACGAGGTCCGTTACAGAAACGTTCTTCGTAGGTACACGCATTGCCATACCGTTCAATTTGCCTTTCAATTGTGGCAGAACGAGGCTAACCGCTTTAGCAGCACCAGTTGTGGATGGAATGATGTTTTCAGCAGCTGCACGAGCACGACGCAGATCTTTGTGCGGAAGATCAAGCACTTGCTGGTCATTCGTGTAGGAGTGAACCGTAGTCATCATACCCTTAACGATACCGAATTTCTCGTCAAGAACTTTAGCAAAAGGAGCCAAGCAGTTTGTTGTACAAGAAGCATTGGAGATTACAGTATGGTTAGCTGCATCGTATTTGTCTTCGTTAACGCCCATAACGATCGTGATATCTTCGTCAGTTGCTGGAGCGGAGATGATAACTTTCTTAGCGCCGCCTTTCAAGTGAGCGGAAGCTTTGTCTTTCGCTGTGAAAATACCAGTGGATTCTACAACGATTTCAACGCCGTGCTCAGCCCAAGGCAATGCTTCAGGGTTACGCTCAGCGAATACTTTCACTTCACGGCCGTTTACAACGAGTGCGCCTTCTTTAGCTTCAACTGTTGCATTAAGTCTTCCGTGAGTTGTGTCATATTTCAAAAGGTGTGCCAGCGTGCTTACGTCCGTCAAATCGTTGATTGCCACGATTTCAACTTCGCTGTTGTTCAGCGCAGCGCGGAACACGTTACGTCCAATACGTCCAAAACCGTTAATACCTACTTTAACCATGAGTAGTTCCCTCCATATTTGTAAAATTTATATATTCAAGATTGGCCGTTAAGCCAATCAAGACAACAATAAGGAAAAATCGGTGTGTACGCTCGTGGGTTCAAATCCCGGCGTCAATCTCCTTCTCGACTTCCAGTGCCGCGGCTTCATCAGTAACGAGAATATCCTCATGTCCGAATTTCAGCATCGCATGAATCGCCTTGCCCTTGCCTTGACCCCCAGCAATGCCGATGATCGTCTCTGTCCGCATAATATCCTCAAGCCGCAGCCCGAGAGTAAGCATTTTGTGGACAACTTCACCATCTTCACTGAAGTAGTAGCCGAAGGATTCCGCAATCGCGCCATCTGCCTGCAAGTTCTGAATAGAGTTTTCATCCAGCTTGCGCCTTCTTGCCATCTCCATGGCATCTCCGATGCCGTGAATAATGACTCGGCAGCGCCTGATCACATCCACGATCTCCTGGATATGCTGATCCTGCACCAGTGACTGATAGGCATCCTCGCTTAGCAGATCCGGTACGTGAAGCAATCGGTACTCAGCCCCAACGCGCTTTGCCATCTTGGAAGCAATGGTGTTCGCTTGAATCTCCATGCTCTCCCCAAGACCGCCCCGCGCCGGCACAAACCAAGTGCTTGTCAGCGGTTCGCCGCCTGGCAAAGAGGACATCTGCTCGGCCACTTCGGCGAGCGTGGAGCCGCCGGTTACGGCAATCGTATCTCCATCTTGGACAAAGCTTAGCAGCGTTCTTGCTCCGGCCCGGCCAAGCTCACGTTTGACTTCCGGAGATGACTCGCTGTCACCGGGAATAATGACCACTTTACGAAGCCCGTAAGCCTGACGAATCTTCTCTTCCAGTTCAACCAGTCCGAACAACTCATTCATGACCGGCTCCAGCTCCTCCAGCAAGCATATCCCTGAGCTGCTGATGCGCATGCCAAGCGTTTCAATCTCGATCAGCCCCTGCGCTTTCAGAAGATCAGTCTCTGCTCTGAGAACACGCTCGGTCATCGAGAGTGATGAAGCCAATGTTCTTCGGCCAACAATTCCGGACAACTTGATCTGATGAAGGATGGTATACCTTCGTTTAAGAGTGTCCATCAGATCCGGCAGAAGCTGCTCTTGTATTTCTAATAGGTTACGCATGCATTCCACTCCTGCAAACTTCGTCTCGGCTCTCCTCTACCTGGTCGTAAAATGTCCCAGTTAAACTTTTTAAGTCCCACCTTTATTCTAACCAATAATTATGCCGGTTGCAAGTGTCCGAAAGTATATTTCTCTGCCCCGGGCATTCTTATACATTATGGCCAAGTACTGGCTCGTCTATATAATAGGAACAAAGTTTTGTCTGCTATTGTATTTTTTAAATAGATGCGGTATAATCAACTTCGTTGCTAATTTTTTTTGCGCCCGTGGTCCAATGGATATGACGTAGGCCTCCGGAGCCTGAGATCGAGGTTCGATTCCTCGCGGGCGCGCCATTATAACTTTTATTCTCTATACTGATTACCCTAAAGCGCCCATGACGGCTCTTTTTTTTACCCAATAGTTTGACTATCTTTGACTTTTTGATTTAAATTGTTTATCATGTGGGTAATACGGTAACAGTATTTATATGAGGTACTTAAGAGGAGGTTTTCCACGTGAGTTTTATACCTATGGTCGTTGAACAAAGCAACCGCGGTGAGCGGGCGTACGACATCTATTCCAGATTGCTGAAAGACCGCATTATCTTCCTCGGCTCCGACGTAAATGACGTGGTCGCCAATTCCATCATTGCCCAAATGCTGTTCTTGTCGGCTGAGGATCCTGAGAAGGATATTCATCTTTACATCAACAGTCCTGGCGGTTCCATTACCGCAGGTATGGCGATATTCGATACGATGCAGTTCATTAAGCCGGACGTTTCGACGATCTGTGTCGGCATGGCTGCTTCCATGGGCGCATTCCTGCTCAACGCTGGCGCTAAAGGCAAACGTTACGGTCTGCCTAACAGCGAGATCATGATTCACCAGCCGCTCGGCGGCGCACAAGGTCAAGCCACGGATATTGAGATCCGTGCTCGCCGCATCCTCAAAATGCGCGACAAGCTGAACCGCATCCTGTCCGATCGCACTGGCCAACCGTTGGAGCGCATTGAGAAGGATACTGATCGTGACTACTTCATGACGGCTGACGAAGCCAAAGAATACGGTCTGATTGATCAAGTATTAGAGAATACACCACCGCAAGGCTTATAAAAGAAATGAAGTAAAGGGCAGGCGCCGTTATCCGGTGCCTGCCCTTTCTTATCCTCCGAAGTGGAATTCTTAGAAAACTTTGATTTAGGGTAGTGAGAGTATCCCCTCCGGTCGCTGTTGAACTCGGGAAACTGGAATGAATATGGTTAACTGAGGTTTCCCGAGTTCAAAGGCGAACGCTATGCTCCTCCGAGGATACTCTCACTTTGGTACGACCTGACCTTATCTATAAAAACTTAAAGACTAGCTCAAGAGCATCCCCCTCCTAAAAGGCCTGCCTAAACTTGAGGGGAGGGAAAATAAAAGAAGACCCGTGCAGGGTGGCCATTTCAACGAACGACTTGCTTGCCACCGACCACGCGTGCACAGTGAGCAGAAGCAGTGTGCAAGATGTACAAGACATGCAAGTTATCATCCAGGCAAGCCTCTAGGTAAACGAAAAACCCCCTGACCGCAGGAAAGGAGAATACACTCTCCACGTTCCATGATCAAGGGATTTTCGTAACTCGTTCCAGTACAGTGTTACATCAGGACAACATCATGTTTCTAGACAAGCTATAGTATGAAAATAATTGATTGTAGTTACACAAACCGCTACCGTATACTCTTACTTCCACTCTTTCAGCTTCAGCTCAAACTCCGGAAATCCATAAGCATATGCGGTGTACTCATAAAGTTGGAAGTACAGCACCGCAGCATTATCCTTCACGTAGAAGTCCGCATCGGCAGGCACGCCTTCAAATCCGCCGAGGTAGCCCCCCTCTTTCTTCAGCTTGTTCAGCACAAGGTTGTTCAGCTTCTGTTTGTTCTTGCCCTGCATGTTGATGAAATCGCCCAGCTGCATTTGCTTGCCATCCTTCAAGGAGAACGTGAAGCTTTTACGGAAGGTCATGCCATGAGCGCCACCCGTGTAGGAATAATCGTATGCCGTGATGCTCAGGATATCATTCTGGTTATAATGGACCACGAAGTCCCCACTGAATTCGTAAGGGAAACTGGATTCCGATGGCGGGAATTCCTCAGCATTCCCCCCTTCGGCACTGGTGATTACGCCGGACGCATTTTCTTTCAGTACTTTATTGATCTCGGCTTGCGCCTCCGCATTTGCGAGTCCACTGATTACAGGATAGTTCACAACGGCATCCACGCCCTGTATCTTTTTCTTCAGCGTAGCCGATTTGATCGTAATTTCGTTCTGTTTCTTCTGCGTCATGCTGAGTGTTTTCAAGGAAGGGTTCCATTGTCCCTGAACACCCATGTATTCGCTGACCGTTTTGAATGGCACATACAGACGACCATTAATGATCTGTCCCCCAGGCTCCCCGGCATACGAACCGTTCACCAGAATACCAATTTCAGTTGAATCATATACGATGGCACTCAGTTTGTTATAACCGTTACCCAGTGTATACGTACGTTTTTTTGCATCATATTTAAGAGGCATTCCCAGGCCGTCCCGCAAAGCGGTTGCCGGCACATAAGTTACCCCGTGCAGCACGAGACCTTTCTGTGACAGGGTCTTGCCATTCCATTTCAGTACGACTTCATTCTTCGACGATTTTTGGCTGGCGGAAACGGGTGCCTTAGCGGCGCTTGCATCGATGACCTGTCCGCTCAAACCCAGACCGCCAAGCAGGACGCTAGTTGCAATTAATGATGCACATACACGTAATTTAGGATTCATATCAGAATTCCACCTTTGTTAAATTAAGTTTCCGTTAGTTGTTAATCTATTACCCTTAATCATTATAAGGAAAGCTTTCAATGTATTGGTAACAAAGTCAATGACAATTTTGATTCCAGGCCGTAGGACCTATACATTTCGTCTAATCTTTCTGCATGAGTGCTTTTACGCTTAGGAATACACCGAACAAGAGAGCGCATGTACCCATAATCAACAAGACTTCGCTTTCCTGGACTGCATAACTTAATAGAAATAATCCGATACCGACAAGGGCACTGTGAATACTCAATAACAGCAGATGCAGCGCGCTTTTCCTGAAGATGTTCAGAAATAAAACGGCTGCAACCCCCGCAACTACCAATGCAATCAAAAACATGCCCATTACATCACTCAAGCCGCTTTCTCCTTTTCCTGATTAAACGTATAGAAATCTGGTTTAAGTTATTTGCGTCCTCCTTTATATATAACAACGAAACGGGCCACGAAGTTGTGGTTCGATTCGTATAAATCGGCTATTTCTTCCTATTCCGGGACTAAGGGCCTATTCTTTACAAACAAAAAAGAGCCTGCCCCCAATGGGACAGACTCTTTTTATTACAAAAATATGAAAATGCAAGCCCTATAATTAACGACCGCTCTTCAGTTCGGTCCATAAACGATCATAGATCGAGAGCGAGTCACCGACATTATCTAGCCATTCGGTACGGCCCAGCTCTTCATCTGTCAGGTTGATCATCGTATTGGCGCGGTATTCCTCGCTATGGAATTCCATCGCTTTGGTGTTCGGATTGCTGTATCCGATAAATTCATAGTTTTTGGCGCTGACCTCAGGCTCCATCATGAAATTGATGAATTTCTCGGCCAGCTCTTTATTCTTGGCACCCTTAGGAATCGCGTAGTTATCAGAGAAGATGGTAGCCCCTTCTTCTGGCACGACATACGCCACATCCGGATTCTCCGCAGCAATAAAGGCGGCATCTCCGGACCATACCGTAGCAATCCAGCCTTCTTCTTGGATCATCTTCTGCTTGATGTTATCCGTATCAAACGCTAGCACATTCGGCAGCAGGGTCTTCAGCTCATCCGCAGCTGCGGTGATTTCCGCTTCATCTGTGCTGCTGTTGGACTTTCCTTGCTTCTTAAGCGCCATGCCGATCATTTCACGGTTGTCGTCCAGAAGCAGGACTTTACCCTTGTATTCCGGGTTCCAGAGATCTTCCCAGCTGTTGATCTCATCCTTCACATACTTCTTGTTATATGCAATTCCCGTTACACCGGACGTGTAGACAATTGAATATTTATTGCCCGGGTCATAAGAAGGATCTTTGAAAGTATCCGTAAGATTGACGAAGTTCGGGATATTATTCATGTCAAGCGGCTCAAGCAGCTCCGATTCAATCATCGTTTTGACCATATAATCGGACGGCTGAATGAGGTCATACCCACTGCCGCCAGCCTTGATTTTAGCCAGCAGGTCTTCATTGTTTGCGTAATTGTCGTAGGTTACCTTTACGTCGAACTTCTCTTCGAAGTCCTTCAGCACCTCGGGATCAAAGTTATCCGCCCAGCTGTAAATGTGAAGCGTCTCCTTATCCGATCCGCAACCGGCCAAGAGTCCTACAGACAATACCGCAACCATGCCTGCCGTCAGCAGGCGGGTCCATCTTGATTTTTTCAATTCAATATCTCCTCTCTTTCCACTTCCATGTTTTATTTCGAAAAAAGCAGCAGTAGTACCTATGCTTAGATCGGTAATGTTTTATGTTTCTTTTCCCCGTTGCCGCGGTTAAGAATATATTGCGCTAACAGAATCAGCGTGATGCTGACCAGAATGAGCAGCGTACACAGCGCGTTAATCTCTGGCGAGATGCCGCGCTTCACTTGAGCGTAAATATAGATCGGCAGCGTCGTTGAGCTGGGGCCGGCAACAAAAAAGCTGACCATAAAGTCATCCAATGACAGCGTAAAAGCAATCAAGGCGCCGGAGATAATGCCCGGTGCAATCTGCGGCAATGTAACATGCCGAAACGTCTGCCAAGGCGTAGCGCCCAAATCCTGGGCCGCCTCATCCAGCTGTTTGCCCATGCCCGACAGTCTGGCCGTCACTACGACATACACATACGACAGGCTGAACGTAATATGGGCGATGATCACCGTCGTCTTGCCAAGCGGCATATTCAGTTGACTGAACAATACCAGCAGCGACAGCCCCATAATAATATCCGGGATAATGACCGGCAGATACAGCAGCCCGTTCATGCCGCTGCGACCTCGGCGTCCCAGATTCCGAAGCGAGAGCGCCGCCGCAGTTCCGAGCAGGGTAGAAACGATCGTCGATATGACCGCCACCGTTAAACTGTTCATCAGCGCTTCCATCACGTGCCGGTTCTCGAATAGCGACACATACCAATCCAATGTAAATCCTTCCCAGTTGCCGCTAAGCCGCGTGTTGTTAAAGGAATAGATGATGATCATGATGATCGGTACATAGATGAAAGCCATCATAAGGAAAGAGTGAATCCCAAGCAGCGGGTGATTCTTCTTCTTCACTTATCTCCCCTCCCCTACGCGTTGATGGCGGGCTTGCATCGCCCGGTTAAAGAGCAGGATCAGCACCAGGGACGTAATCACGAAGATCACCGACAACGCCGCTCCAAAGGGCCAGTTGCGTGCACCCAGGAACTGCTGCTGAATGATATTACTGATCATGGAGGACTTCGCGCCTCCCAAAATATCCGTAACTACAAACATTCCGGATGTCGAGACATAGACCAGAACCGCTCCTGTCATGATGCCGGATTTGCTCTGCGGCAAGGTAATGTGCCGGAATGCTTTCCACCTGGAAGCGCCCAGATCGCTGGCCGCATCCAGCAGACGCTTATCCATCTGTTCCAGAGCCACGTAAATCGGCAGCACCATGAACGGAATGAAGTTATACACCATTCCGAGCAGTACGGCGCCGTACGTATACAGCATCTGAATCGGCTCGTCGATCCATCCCATCCACAGCAGCAGGCTGTTCACCACGCCTTGGGTCCGAAGCAGCAGAACCCAGGCATAGGTGCGGATTAAAAAGTTGATCCAGAACGGGACCGTGATCAGAATTAATCCCCAGGTTTGGATACGCGGGGAAGCGTTGGCTATATAATAGGCCAAAGGATAGCTGACTAACAAGCAAATCACCGTAGTCAGCAGCGACAGTACCAAGGTATCCCAGTAGATCCCTAAATATAATGGATCAAAGAAGGTCTTGTATCCTTCCAAACTGAAGGAAAACACGATATTCCCCAGCGAATCCCGCGAGAGAAAGGAGATGCCGACCACGATTAGCATCGGAACGATCAGGAACAGGGATAACCACAGCAGGACCGGAGTCAACAGGAACCTTGATTTCCTCATGATCCGATGATCACCTCATCTTTGGCGTTCCAGTTCACCCCAACCCGTTCGCCAACCTCCCATGGCTGATCATCCGAGATATCGAGGGCAATCATGACCTTCATCGGTTCATCATCCAATTGGACCAGCAGTTTATGAACACTGCCGAGGTACTGCACATCCTCAATCACGCCGTTCTTCTTGGCACCCGATTCCCGCTGGGGAATGAGTTTCTCCGGCCGTACAGCAAAGAGACCCTCTGGTGAAGAAAAAACGTTATTCTCCCCTACAAACGTAGCGGCAAACAGCGTTTGCGGTCTTGCATAGATCTCGCGCGGCGTACCGATTTGCTCTACCCGTCCATGGTTCATGATGACGATCCGGTCGGAGAGCATCATGGCTTCCTCTTGGTCGTGCGTTACATATACAAACGTTATCCCGAGCGTCCGCTGCAAATGCTTCAGCTCGGACTGCAGATTCTTCCGCAGCTGCAGATCCAGTGCGCCAAGCGGTTCATCCAGCAGCAGCACCTTCGGTTTGTTGGCAATGGCGCGGGCGATGGCCACGCGCTGCTGCTGTCCGCCGGACAGCTGGTGCGGGAAGCGTTCCCGCAGGGCGGTCAGCTGCGTCATGGCAACGGCCTCGTCCACCCGCTCCTTGATGAGTTGACGCGGCATTTTTTTCATTTTCAGCCCAAAAGCGATATTATCTTCTACGGTCATATGCGGAAACAGAGCATAGTGTTGGAATACCAGATTCAAATCCCGCTTGTTCGCAGGCATTTCCGTCACATTCTGACCCGCCAACCAGACCTGTCCTTTGGTCGGCTGTTCGAATCCTGCTATCATTCGGAGAATCGTCGTTTTGCCGCAGCCGCTGGGGCCCAGCAAAGTCAGGAATTCCCCTTCTTTAATGGAGAGCGACAGCGGATGCACGACCGCTTGTCCCTGAAAATGCTTCTCGATCTGGACAAGTTCAATCACATGCATCAACCCCTTCTTCAAGATGTGACCTATTCCATGTGTACATTCCTGCTAACCAGTATGCACAAAAACGTTCCCCACTAAGAAGAAACGGTCCCACTGCCTGTTGTGCTCAGGTTGGCAGAATCCGTTTCTTAAAGGTGGAGGATGCTAGAAGTCTCGACTAAGAAAAAAAAGCCATATCCATGGGTATGGCTGTAACGTTCAGATCAAAGTTCAGTTTTTCGCATATTCACTATACCTCGTTTTCCCCCTATACACAACACTTTTCTGTGTATTTCGACAGGGGAAGGGACGGATGTGGGCCCTGATTATGGTATTTCATTTTTCATATAAGGATACACAAAAAACCGTCCACCCGGTAAGATCCGGATGAACGGTTTTCTGCATGCTGAGTCGAAAACAACAACTACTTCAGCTCATATTGCACATACAGCTGCGTCGAGATCTTGATTTCGCCCGGCTTCACGGATGTGTTTGCGCCCGCGTCCGCTGCAGTGGATTGTGCTTCCATCGCCATTTTTTCGAGACCATAGATGGTATCTACACCAACGGAACCTTCCACAATATTCAGCACGATGCCTAACTGGCGCTTGGAGGCTTTTGCCATCGCCTGAGCTTTCAGGTCTGCATTCGCCATCGCCTTATCAATCACTTGGGCCTCAAACGCATCGCGGTTCTCAACTGAGAAACGTGCGTTTCCAATGGAATTGGCGCCGGCATCGGACGCTGCATCAAGCACATCACCGACTTTGCTCAAGTCGCGAAGCGTGACTTCCAGGGAATGATACGCCGAATAGTTTTTCACTTTACGTCCATTATCATCAGAGTACGTATAGTTAGGCTGTACATAGAACTGCTCGGTTTTGATATCCTTGTCATCGATCTTCCAGGTTTCTTTCAACAGCTTCGTAATTTTATCCATTTTCTGTGCGTTGCTCTTCTGTGCAGATTTTGCGGTTTCCGCATATGATTCAACTCCGATGGAAAGATATACGATATCTGGCTTCACCGAGATCTCGCCTTTACCGAGCACGGTCAGAAGGTTTTGCTGTGCTGCCTCCGCCGCATGCACCTCGGTTGCCCCGCTCAATCCTACTACAGCCGTACTTCCAGTCAACAGTGCACCTGCAATCATGATGGAACCTACTTGTTTGACCCATCTTTTCATTATTGTCAGCCTCCTTTATATTGGCATCGCTACCATGCTTGCCTTACCCTTCTAACGTGAGGGCATTGGTAAATGTTGCATCCGAATTGAAGCGTTTTGAATTTTTCTTCAACTTATTTTGATACGCCCCATTTAATTGGTATATCTAGGCATGATTGGTTGATTAGCAAAATAAGATACCCAATGAAGAAGACGGCAGCTGTTTAATAAGGAAGCCTTAATGGGTAACTAACTTACATCGGTGTTTAAAAAGAGGAGGTCACTATGAAATCATTCCGGATGTTATACGCGTTCATGTCACTGCTGATACTCATGGCAGCGGGCATGCCATACGGGGCGGCAAGCGCCGCGGCAGAGCCAGCCTCCGGTAAAACCTATCAGATCGGAACGGACATTACGTTTGCCCCGTTTGAATTCCAGGATGCAAGCGGCAAATTTGTCGGTATCGACATGGATCTGCTGGATGCGATCGCAAAAGATCAGAATTTCAAATATGAGATCAAGCCGCTCGGCTTCAATGCGGCGGTTCAGGCGCTGGAAGCCAATCAGGTGGACGGCGTCATTGCCGGCATGAGCATCACGGAAGAGCGGAAGCAGAAATTCGACTTCTCCGATCCTTATTTTGACTCAGGTGTGGTCATGGCCATCCGCCAGGATCAGGAGTCTATTAAAGGGTACGAGGATTTAAAAGGGAAAAAAGTCGCCGTCAAAACCGGTACGGAGGGCTACAGCTTTGCTGAATCCATTTCGTCCAAGTACGGCTTCACCATCGTGCCTTTTGACGATTCCGCCCAGATGTATGACGATGTCAGGACCGGCAATTCCGTTGCCTGTTTTGACGATTTCCCCGTGCTGGCATACGGAGTCGAACAGAACAATGGACTGAAGATCGTCACGAAAATGGAGCCGGGTGCCTCCTACGGATTTGCGGTCGGCAAGGGACGGAACCAGGAGCTACTGGAAAAATTCAATGCCGGCTTGATCAACCTGAAGGCCAGCGGAGAGTACGATCGCATTAAGGCAAAATACATTGGCGAAAATGCCGTGGGCGCAGCGAATCTAAGCCGCTGGGAGCTGATCGTGGAGTCGCTGCCTTCGTTGCTGAAGGGCCTTGGCAATACGCTGCTGTTGACCATCGTATCGCTGTTCTTCGCTTTTTTCCTAGGGTTGATATTCGGTTTTATGAAGGTCGGACGCAATAAATGGCTCCGAGGCATCGCAACTGTATTCGTGGATATTTTCCGCGGCATACCGCTGCTGGTCCTTGCCTTCTTCATCTATTTCGGTATTCCGCAAGCGCTCGGGTTCACGATGTCGCCGATCGTGGCAGCTGTCCTGACACTTAGCCTGAATGCCGGTGCCTATGTCACGGAAATTATCCGGGGCGGTATCCAATCCATTGACCCTGGACAGCTGGAGGCTGCCCGCTCGCTCGGTCTGCCATACCGTAAAGCCATGATGAAAATCATCATTCCCCAGGCAATCAAAGTCATGATTCCGACCTTTATTAACCAACTGGTGATCACGCTCAAGGATACGTCGATCCTGTCGGTAATCGGCCTGGTCGAGCTGACCCAATCCGGGAAAATCATCATCGCAAGAACATTCGCATCGTTTGATATCTGGCTCGTGGTCGCCATCATGTATCTGGTTGTGATTACTATTCTGACCAAAATTTCGGGCCGTCTGGAAGGGAAGGTGCGTCATGGATAAAATCCGCGTAGAAGGACTGAAGAAAAATTTTGGCACGAACGAGGTGCTGAAGGGCATTGACATGCAGGTTCAGGAAGGCGAGGTTGTCTGTGTCATCGGACCCTCGGGCTCCGGCAAAAGCACCTTCCTGCGCTGCATCAACCGACTGGAGGACATTACGGCAGGCAGGGTGTTCGTGCATGACAAGGATATCAATGACCCTAAAACGGACATCAACAAGGCACGTGAAAACATCGGCATGGTGTTCCAGCACTTTAATCTGTTCCCCCACTTCAATGTGCTGAAGAACATCACATTTGCCCCGGTCGAGCTGGGCAAGCAGAGCGCGTCCGAGGCGCGTGCCACGGGGCTGAAGCTGCTGGAGCAAGTAGGCCTCTCCGATAAGGCGGAGGCCTTCCCCAGCCAGCTGTCGGGCGGTCAGAAACAGCGTGTCGCGATCGCCCGGGCCTTGGCAATGAATCCGGACATCATGCTGTTTGACGAGCCGACATCGGCGCTGGACCCCGAGATGGTCGGCGAAGTGCTCGGCGTGATGAAGGATCTGGCCCGCGAAGGCATGACGATGATGATCGTCACGCATGAGATGGGCTTTGCCCGCGAGGTTGCGGACCGGGTGATTTTCATGGATGGCGGGTATATCGTTGAGGAAGGCCCGCCGGAGGAAGTGTTCGGCAGACCGAGGCATGAGCGTACCATCAGCTTTTTGGAGAAGGTGCTGTAATAGTGCAGCTAACCTACCTGTAGCAAACCGTGCCGTATGGCTGCACGGACCTTGTGTGTTGCTCCCTGTGCGCACTGCTTCCTATACGCACGGTGCGTGGCCGAAGTGCGTCGACGCTGAATTACCTTGCAGCAGCCATTATTACACTGCGCGGGAGAGGCACGCGGCAAACACGGCGCATGGCCTCGGAATGTGCTTGGCTGTCGAGCATATTCATGCAGTAACCAGTGACCCTATTATCCGAATAGCCCCGTTAGGGTGAAACTAACCGGTTATCGTACGGCTAACAATGGCATGTACATGCCATCGAACAGCTAAGTATTGGCATCTGCATATTGTTGTAGAGCGCTATCGCCAGCTATGTATTGGCATCTGCATGTTATCGTGCAGCGCTATCGCCAGCTAGTATTAGCATCTGCATTTTATCGTGCAGCGTTATCGCCGGCTAGTTTTTTCTTACGGCTATAGGCATCTGCAATATATTATTTAGAGCCGACTGCAATGGTCGTTGCTATGACTGCATTGCACCCTGCTTTAGTGGAGCTAACGGACCGAGAGTACCTTATTTGATGGAAAATGGGGCTTTTCCGAAGACTATCGGACTAAGGATCCGTTAATCCTTCCAAAAGACCGCATTTACCTATACAAATCCTAAAATAACGGATCTGGTGTCCGTTATTTTAGTTTACGGTGCTTTATACGGCAAATAAGGTCCTTGGTGTCCGTTACATTCGCAAGATTACCGAGGGAAATGCTTTATGTCCAACCTTCACTGCAGAATTCACTTCTTCATATCCAGTGATCGCTTATATGGCACCATCACCGTAAAAACAGAGCCCTTTCCAAGCTCGGATTGGACCGTAATCTTCCCTTGATGAATATCGACGATCCGCTTCACGATCGATAATCCAAGTCCGCTGCCACCCGCAGCGCGATTACGCGATTTGTCCGCTTTGTAGAAGCGTTCGAATATATGCAGCTGGTCCGACTCCGACATCCCGACCCCCGTATCCGTCATCGTAACCTCGGCTCCGTCCTCCCCTGCTTTCAGTACGATGGTGATCATACCGCCTTCCGGCGTGAATTTGATGCTGTTGTGCAGCAAGTTGGTCCACACTTGACTCAGCAGATCCTCTGTGGCCTCAATCTCTACCTTAGCGAGATCCAGATCCACCTGAATCCGTTTCGCCAGCCACTGCGGCTCATGCGCCAAGACGACCGCACGCAGCTGCCCGTCGAGCCGGTAGCGCGCCATTTCGAATGCAGGCTGCTCTCCTTCCAGGGACGACAGCTTCAACAGATTGTCACTCAGCTGCGAGAGGCGGCGGCCCTCTCCTTCGATGATCTCCAGGTAACGATCCCTTTTCTCCTCCGTGAGACGCGGATTTCGGAGCGCCCTTGCAAATCCCCGAATCGAAGTGAGCGGGGATTGAATTTCATGGGACACATTGGAGATGAAATCCTGACGCATCGTCTCCATCCGGCCCAATTCGTCGGCCATGTCGTTAATGCTGCTGGCGATCATCTTGAACTCCCCGCGCCATTCTTGTTCGTCCATCTTCACACTGAAGTCTCCCTGCGATATCCGGCGCATGGCATCCGTAATGGAATTCAGCATGGCCATTTGCCGATGCTTGAAGAACATGCCCACGACCAGCATGAATAGGAAGAAGATGATGACGCCAACAAACAAGTTGATCAGCTGGATGACATAATCCCAACGCGGCGTTCCCGTCCAGGTGTAAATAAACCGCGTCACATAGGTCGCCGCCGTCCATGACGCGCCCAAGACCACAAAGATCAAGATGGTCTGAAGCGTTTCCCGAACGATCTTCCACAATATTTTGTGCGTTTTCTTCATTAACCTTCACCTGCCTCCAGGCGGTAACCTAGACCGCGCACCGTCCGAATCCTGAACCGGTATTTCTCCTCCGGGAACCGCTCCCGCAGCCGATTCACGTGGACGTCCAGCGTCCGTTCGTTCCCTTCAAAGTCATATCCCCATATATCTTCGATCAGCCGGTCGCGCGGCAACGTGCTCCCCGGATAACTAGCCAGCTTGAAGAGCAGCTCAAACTCCTTCAGCGGCAGGGTAAACGCCTCATCACCCGCCTTGACCTCATAGGTTCTACGGTTCATCTGCAGCTTGCCGATGGTCACCGTCTGCGATGCGGCTACCTGATATCGCTTCAGCAGCGCTTTGACGCGCACAACGAGCTCCGCTGGTTCGAAGGGCTTCACCAGATAATCGTCGGTACCCAGCTCAAAACCCTTCACGATCTGCCTCGTTTCCCCTTTTGCCGTCAGCATCAGCACCGGAATACCGGTGTTCCTCCGGATCTCCCTGCATAGCTCCCATCCGTCCATATTCGGCATCATGATATCCATCACGACCAGATCGACGGATGTCTGATCCATGACGGACAAGGCCTCGACGCCATCCGAGGCTTCGAATACCCCTTCCATCCCCGCTTCCTCCAGAAACACCTTTATGAGTTCGCGGATGTTCGGGTCGTCGTCCACTACCAATATTTTTGCCATGGTGGCCATCCCTTCTTCCCCAGCATTTCAAGGCGCCCTTAGGCCTCAATCGTTTCATTCATCTGCAGCTGCTGCACGGCAAACTCTCTGTACATGTCATGCTGCACAATCAATTCATCATGCGTTCCCCGTCCGGTTACCGTTCCTTTTTCAATGAAAATAATCTGATTCGCTCCTACAACCGTGGATAACCGGTGTGCAATAATAATCGTCGTCCGGCCAGCCATCAGGTTCTTGAGCGCCTTCTGCACTTCAATCTCGGAACGGCTGTCCAGACTGGAGGTGGCTTCGTCCAGCATCAGAATCTTCGGATCCCGCAGCAAAGCTCTGGCGATGGCAATCCGCTGCCGCTGACCGCCGGAGAGCTTCACGCCCCGTTCGCCCACATCCGTATCAAAACCATGCGGCAGCTCGTCGATAAATCCATCTGCATAGGCCATTTCTGCCGCTCTTCGGATCTCCCCATCGCTCACTTCCCGGTCCATCCCATAACATAAGTTATCGCGAATGGTTCCCGCGATCATTGGACTATCCTGTGAGACATAACCAATCAACCCGCGCCATGAGCGTAGAGAGAACGTATCAATCGCCGCCTTGCCCAATCGGATCTGTCCTTTTTGCGGAAGGTAAAAACGCTCCAGCATGGAGAATAGTGTCGTTTTGCCTCCGCCACTCGGTCCAACCACTGCCGTGACCGTGCCCGGCTCCATTTGAAAGCTGATATCATGCAGTACCAGCTCATCCGGTTTATAACCAAACGACAGATTCTCGATGGACACCCGCTGATTCGCGTTCACTACATCGGCACCTTCCGAAATGGACTCTTCCTCTGCATCCAGTGTTTCCAATATTCGCTCGGTTGCTCCTTTGGCCTTCTGAAACTGGGTAAAAAACGTCGTTAACTGCGTCATCGGCATCACGATCTGAATCAGATACA
Source organism: Paenibacillus sp. Dod16 (assembly GCF_049893405.1). Lineage (NCBI taxonomy): Bacteria > Bacillati > Bacillota > Bacilli > Caryophanales > Paenibacillaceae > Paenibacillus > Paenibacillus sp. Dod16. The sequence goes on along the minus strand of NZ_JBNDYG010000023.1, from coordinate 13,636 downwards.
GGATAAACGCAACCAGCTCGCCGGCGGTCAATGCCCCTGTGGACACCTGAAGTCCGCCATACCCGATGACCACCACCAGCAGCATCATCAGCACGAAAGACATCAGCGGTGCGATCCAGGCGGATACCACGCCTTCCTTGATCCCGAAATTCAGCAGATTGGTGATCCCTTTATGCCCATTCTCATACTCTCTGTCCTCAGCGTTTGATGCTTTCACCAAACGAATCTCCGACAGCACCTGACTGATATTCGCCGTAAACGTAGCCGTCTCATCTTGCATGCCAAGCGAGATTTTATACATTTTCTTGCCAAGCGGCACAAGAATCAGCGCTGCAATCGGAATGACGATAAACATCGTCAGTGTCATCTTCCAGTTTAGATAGAGTAGTACCCCAATGGAACCGACAATAGAAATAATCCCGCTAAAAAATCCGGCCACATGGTCCGATATGAGACTTTTGATCACTCCTGTATCATTCGTCATCCGGCTGACCGATTCCCCTGAACGATTATGATCGAAGTAGCGGATCGGCAGCACCAGCAGCTTTTTCCACAGCCGTTCCCTAAGGGCGGCCACCATCTTCTGTCCCGTATAACTCAGCAAGAAGATCGAAACCCCTGCGGCTATCGTCTGCACCACAAATGCGATCCCAAGTCCGATGATATGGGAGCGGTTCATATCCGTTAAGGAGAAGCCATCCACCAGGCTCTTTGTAAACATCGGAATGACTAGCCCGACCAGGGTTGATACCACATTCAGCAAGATGGCTCCAATCAGCAGCATCATCGGCGGTTTCGTTTCTTTTAACAGCCGGAAGAAGGCCTGCGAACCYGCTTTGCTGCTGCCGGCCGGCCTTTCCTGAGCAATTTCCTGTATCGAAGTATGATCCGTTTCTCTCATCGTTTTCTCTTCCCTTCCATCCCTGTTTATTGTCTGTAAGGAAAGAATATATCAACAAGTTAAACTGAAGTTAAACGAAGGCTTACTTCTAGGGAAACAACCGAAAATAACCCCACCAAGTGGAGCCTAAGCTACATGCTTATTCCAAATACTTTGCGGGGACCCCATTGAAACTTATACATCCAATATGTTGAAAAAGAGCGGATTTCTCCGCCCCTTCTCGAAATCTATTCATATGTACGCACGAAAACCAAGCGAGAATCCAGTAACAGAAGACCTTGATAGCAAAAAAAGCCTTGCAGTAACAAGACTTTTCTTAAACTTCAATCACGGTGATCCTTATTGGTTCTCGAGTTCCTCTTTGCTCACCAAGTTCACGAGTGAAGTAACCGCTTGCTCCGCGTCGGCTCCCTCAGCACTAATGTAAACTTCCGTACCAGAGCTGATCGCAAGGCTCATAATTCCCATGATACTTTTGGCATTAACTTTTTTATCATCTTTTTCAACGAAGATTTCAGATGAGTATTTATTCGCTTCCTGAACGAACAGCGCGGCCGGTCTGGCGTGAAGACCCGTCTTTAACCGAACGACTACCGGGTGCTTTGTCATGAAAATTWCCCCCTATCTAATAAATCTGCTGCATTGAAAGCGCGATTGACATTTTATAATATTATACCATTTTACCATACAGGACACTAGAAGAAAAAATTCTTACCCATTCCGAATCTTTTCGGCCAATTCGTCGATTTTGCGCAGGCGGTGATTAACGCCGGATTTGCTGACGGTTCCTTTAAGAAGCTCGCCGACTTCCTTCAGATTCATGTCCGGATGAGCCAGTCGAATTTCCGCCACTTCCCGCAGTTTATCGGGCAAATTCTCAAGACCCATTTCCTTTTGGAGCAGCTTAATGTTCTCAATCTGACGGACGGCAGCGCCGATCGTTTTGTTCAGGTTGGCGGTCTCGCAGTTTACGATCCGGTTCACCGAATTCCGCATATCCCGCATAATCCGGACATCCTCGAACTTGAATAATGCCTGGTGGGCACCGATCAGATTAAGGAACTCGATAATTTTCTCGCCTTCCTTAATGTAGAAGATAAAGCCTTTCTTCCGCTCGATGCAGCGTGCGTTCAGATGAAATTCATTCGCCAGATCCACCAGGGACTGGCAGTGCTCTTCATACATTGAGGCAATTTCCAGATGGTATGAGGATCCCTCCGGATTGTTCACGGATCCGCCAGCCATAAAGGCACCGCGCAAATAGGCGCGTTTACAGCAATTTTTGCGAACGATTTGTTCATCAATCCGCGATTGAAACAGAAAGCCCTCGGAAACGATGCGCAGTTCTTTAAGTATCTCCTGAACCTGGGCGGGAATACGAACGATATATACGTTATTCTTCTTCAAACGCATTTTTTTACGCACCAAAAGTTCGGTATGTGCCTGGAAATGCCTCTTAATTAAGGAATAAATACGTCTTGCAATCGCGGCATTTTCCGTTGAAATATCCAGGATTACCTTTTTGTTCGAAAGCTGAACAGAACCGTTCATCCGAATGAGCGCGGACAGCTCGGCTTTTTCACAGCAGTTCTGGCTTTCGATCATGGTCAGTTCTTTCTTCGTCTGTGCCGCAAAGGACAAGGTACTCACCCCTTTCGTGTAATCCAATCCTGTACCAGCTGAAAAATATGATTGCTCAGCTTGTCAGCGTCATGTCTTAAGTATGTTCTAAATAGCACAAGCTTATCTGCAATGAGTTTGTACCCTCTGCTGGTCACCTCATCACGATCCAGGAACACGGGCTTTGCACCCTTCTGAGCATACTTATCCTGAACCTGCGGCGGGATTTCGCCATCATTTACAATAACATAATCGAACAGATGAAGACCAATATGATCGTAAACGGCCTGCAAATGATCACTCACCGTATAATTATCGGTTTCTCCAGGCTGCGTCATCACATTGCACACGAACATTTTGATCGCCTCAGAGGATACGATGGCTTCAGCAAGCTTGGGAACAAGCAAATTGGGCAAAATACTGGTATATAGGCTTCCCGGACCGATCAGAATCGCATCGGCCTGCTGAATCGCCTCCAGCGCTTCCGGCAGTGGCTCAACATGCTCCGGCTCCAGAAAGATCCGCTTAATGCGGCGCCCAGCCTCCGGGATTTTGGATTCACCGGTCACGATGGAACCGTCTTCCATCTCTGCATGCAAAATAACGGCTTCACCCGCCGCGGGCAGCACCTGTCCACGAACAACAAAAACCCGGCTCATCTCCTTGACTGCCGTGACAAAATCACCGTGCAAATCCGTCATGGCAGCCAAGATTAAATTGCCGAGGCTGTGCCCGGCCAGTCCCGAGCCATTCTTAAAGCGGTATTTCAATATATCGGATAACAGCGGCTCCACATCGGCGAGCGCTGTAAGTACATTTCGAATATCTCCCGGGGGCGGCATCTGCAATTCGCTACGCAGTATGCCGGAGCTTCCCCCATCATCAGCGACGGTAACGATAGCCGTAATATCAAGCGGCTTCTCCTTGAGTCCCCGGAGCATAACGGACAGCCCGGTTCCTCCACCCATCACGACGATGCGGGGACGCTTTCTAGCTTGCACAGCCACATTTATCACTTCCCTTAATTAATGCCGATCCCGATCGGAATCACGGTGACTCACCGATACCGTCTCCGTTTCGCTAACGCCCAGCATTTTGCCAAGGTATTCGGCTATCGCAACGGAGCGATGCTTCCCGCCGGTACAGCCAATGCCGATAATAACCTGGCTTTTGCCTTCCTTCCGATATTGCGGGATCAAGAAATGCAGCATATCGAGCAGTTTGGTTAGAAATGCCTGCGTCTCCGGCCATTTCATCACGTATTCATATACATCACTGTTCTGGCCGGTATTTGGGCGCAGCTGCTCCACATAGTGCGGGTTGGGCAGAAAACGCACATCAAACACCAGATCAGCGTCAATCGGAATCCCGTATTTAAACCCAAAGGATGTGATATTTACCGATAACGTGCTGCTCTCCAGATGTGTGAAACGTGAGATAATCTTCTCCTTCAATCGCACAGGCTTCATATTGCTGGTATCGATCACCTGGGTAGCCGAATTTTTCAGCTCATCCAGCATTTTGCGCTCCAACCTTATACCGTCAAGCGGCATGCCTTCCGGAGCGAGCGGATGGCGACGGCGGCTTTCCTTATAACGTTGTACAAGCACGGAATCCGTTGCATCCAGGAATAGAATCTCGCAATGGATGGTAAAGTGATCCTTGATGTAACTCAGAGACTCTGATAGAGCCGTGAAAAATTCGCGGCCACGCAGGTCGATGACCAATGCAACCTTGCCGATCTTACCCTTGGATTGATCGATCAGCTCCGCGAATTTGGGAATGAGCACCGGAGGCAGGTTATCGACGCAAAAGAATCCAAGATCCTCCAGACTTTGTACGGCCAAGGTCTTACCTGCTCCCGACATCCCGGTGATGATGATCAGGGTGGCCATGGATGATGTGTTGCTGCCACGGTTGGCTGCTTCCAGCATCAGCTTTCCCTCCCTTATAAGTTTAGATCATACGATGTATGGTGAATAATACTACGAACGCAAGTGCAAACCGGCTGCGCCAACGACGCCGGCATCATTGCCGAGCTCAGCCGGAACGATGCGCACACCTCGCTGAAGCGGCTCTGGTGTCAGCTTCGCAAATACAGCGCGGACTTCATCAAACAGAATGTCGCCGGCTTTGGATACGCCGCCGCCGATAATAAAGGCTTCCGGATTCAGCACGGCCGCAACGGCAGCCATAGATTTGCCCAGGTAATAAGCTGCGCGATTCACGATCCGAATGGCAACTTCATCGCCAGCCTTTGCAGCATCAAACACTTCCTTCGCCGCAATGCTCTCTACATGGGCAAGGGAAGTACGGTCCCCACGCTCTACGGCATCCTTCGCCATACGGATAATGCCGGTTGCCGACGAAACCGTCTCCAGACAGCCCATTTCACCGCATCCGCATTGAATCGCTTCCAAGTCAGGCACAACCGAGATATGTCCAAGCTCGCCAGCCATGCCGCCGAAGCCTTGATAAATCTTGCCGTTAATAATAATGCCTCCGCCAACACCAGTACCCAGCGTGTAGCATACGCAGTTCTCAACGCCGCGGCCTGAGCCGCTCCAGGCTTCACCCAATGCAGCCACATTGGCGTCGTTGTCTATTTTGACGGGCTTGCCGAGACGCTCTTCAAGCAGTGCGCGAATCGGTACATCTTTAAATCCTACATTCGGTGCCAGAATAATGATACCTTCACGAATATTCGTAAAGCCGGCGAATCCAGCTCCCACACCAGCAAGTTGATCCCAGCTGAATGGCGATTCTTCCACAATGTGACGCACATATTTCTCAATGTTGTCAATAACCGTGTCAACGCCTTTGGCTGTTTCCGTCGGCCCCTCATACTTATGCAGAAGATGCCCCTCTTCATTGCAAATTCCAACTTTAATTGCTGTTCCGCCCAGATCGACACCGACGTAGATGTTCTCAGACATGTTTCAAGCCACCTTTTTCCTTCTATATTATAGATTGCTCCTACTGTACCCACTATAATTGAAGGCACTTCTGCGGTCAAGAGAACACCACGTGACAGGAAACCGTAAGCAGTCCTTTAATTTCGATTATGTAAGCGCATCCAAACGCCTACGAAACCTCCCTAGTTTGTTCATCATCTAACTCCCCTCTCTCTACGGCAGATCCGACATGACAATTGTCACTCTGAAGTGGTGACATCCTTTACTAACGGGGATTCCCTCGCTTTCGTATGATGAATTCAGATCATTTCGATTACGGAGGAGCGATTCCATGACAAACCCAATCCAAGAACCTATTGCAGAGCTGCGGCAGGTAAGCAAGATGTTCGGAAGCAAAAAAGCCGTCAACCAAGTGTCGTTTACGATAGAGAAAGGGTCGATCACAGCCATTCTCGGACCCAACGGAGCAGGGAAATCAACCGCCATCTCCATGATGCTCGGCCTTAAAGACGCCAGCCAAGGTGAAGTTCTTCTGTTCGGACGCAGTCCGAAGGACTTGAAGGTCCGTGAGAAGATTGGCGCCATGCTTCAAGAGGTCAGTGTTATGGACGGATTGCGGACGCGCGAAATTATCAATCTCATCCGAGGCTATTATCCGAACCCGCTAACACTGGATGAAATCGCGAGCTTGAGCGGACTTACCGCTGAAGAACTGAATAAATGGGCTGTCAAAATGTCCGGCGGCCAGAAACGCAAGCTCAGCTTTGCGCTGGCGATTGCGGGCAACCCCGAGCTGCTGTTTTTCGATGAACCAACGGTCGGCCTGGATACTTCGGCCCGCCGGTTATTTTGGCAGACGGTACGCAAGCTTGCCGATCAGGGCAAAACGATTCTGTTCACCACGCATTATCTGCAAGAGGCGGACGATATGGCCGACCGCATTCTGCTCTTCCATCAAGGTCAGGTTGCCGCCGATGGCACGCCGGAAGCGATCAAAGCCAAGCTGACACGAAGGTCGGTTTCCTTTATCGTGGATGCGGACCACCAGCAGGTCAAGGAGCTGCTTCATGAAGTACCCGGTGTAACCGATGTGTATGAACACAACGGCCGGCTGAACGCCGTAACCGATGATACGGACACGGCGCTGGCGGCTCTGTTCCGGGCCGGGCTGGCTGTACGCGACATTCGCATTGATCAGGGAAGCCTGGACGAAGCATTCGACCAATTAACGATGGATCAAGGGGAGGCTGTATAACGATGACAACCTGGAAACTGATAACCTTGCAGTGCAAAATGGAATTACTCCGGATGGTACGCAATCCGTATTATATTTTCTGGTCTTTGGCCATGCCAATTCTGTTCTATTTCATCTTTACGCGGGTCGTGAATACGGGGGCCGATGATACCGGACAATGGCAGGCCCACTATCTCATGTCGATGGCGTCCTTCAGTGTCATGGGCACCGCCATCATGTCGCTCGGCATTCGCCTCGTGCAAGAGAGAGTCCAAGGCTGGGCTGTATATATGCGGGTAACGCCGCTTCCTGGCAGCGTGTATTTCTTTGGCAAAATGTTTGTGCAGACGGTTATGCATCTGCTCTGCATCCTCGTCATTTTTGTAGCCGGCTACCTGATTAACGGAGTCTCCCTCACCTACGGACAATGGCTGCTCAGCGGACTGTGGATTCTGATCGCATCCGTCCCGTTTCTTGCCATCGGTACCTTGATTGGATCCATGAAACGGGTCGACACGGCAAGCGGCGTCAGCAACGGCATCTACTTAGGGCTGGCCGTTACGGGCGGGATGTGGTTCCCGATCGAAGCGATGCCTTCCATCATGCAAGCCATCGGCAAGTGGATGCCCTCCTATCATTTTGGCGGAGGTGCCTGGTCAATCGTTCGCGGAGAAGCGCCGGGATTGGATAATTTCATGGTTTTAGCAGGATATTTGGCAGTATTTATGTTACTATCCACCTATATTCGGAAAAAACAACAAGCCGATTAAGGGGATAGGATGATGGCTTCATGAAAAAATTGAAAGACGCGAAATCCGCAGGGTTTGAGGTTTTTCCAACGCAATTGGGGTTTTTCCCCTATCTGTGGCTCATTTATATATCTCTGCCCGTAATCAACATGATGAGCGAAGAAGGCTGGAAGATGGGGATTGGATATACGTTGATTGCCTTGTTTCTCCTCACGTACCGCCAGCTTTACTTCGCTGCTGGCACGCCTCGTTTTTTCTGGTGGCTCGGCATTCAGATGTCCATCATTTTCATTCTCTGCATGTGGTACCACCCAACCTATATGTATATGGGGTTCTTCACTGCCAATTTCATCGGCTGGTATACCGACCGGCGCAAATTCACGATATCCCTTGTGCTGTTTGGCATCATAGAGGTTGTTCCCTTAATCAAAAACGCAAGCATGCTGGGATGGAAGGATCTGGTCTTTATGATTCCTTTCTTTCTCATCATGCTGTTCTCACCCTTCGGCATCCGCTCTCTAAACCGACGACAACAGCTGGAGAAGGAGCTCGCACAGGCTAACGAGCAGATCCGCAATCTGATTAAAGGCGAAGAGCGGATGCGTATCGCCAGAGATCTTCACGACACCTTGGGTCATACCCTGTCTCTCATCACGTTGAAGAGCCAGCTTGTGGAGAAGCTGGCGGTAAAGGATCCCGAGAAAGCCCAAATGGAGGCCCGGGAGATTCAGAACACCTCGCGGGCCGCGCTTCGCCAAGTGCGTGAGCTGGTATCCGACATGCGGACCGCCACCTTGCCCGAGGAACTGGTCGAGGCCCAGATCATTCTGGAGAGCGCCGATATCCAGTTTAGCTGTGCCGGCAATCCGAAGCTGGAGGGAATTTCCGACCTGGCCCACAATATTCTGAGCCTCTGCTTGCGGGAAGCCGTAACCAATGTGGTGAAGCACAGTCAGGCGAGCCAGTGCCGGATTTCCATCGAGTCGTTGGGCAATGAGTGGCGACTTGAGGTGGCCGATGATGGCGTTGGTCTTCATAGCAAGGAAGAAGATCCATCAGCTTCATCCAACAGTAATGGCTTGAAAGGCATGGCTGAGCGGCTGTCCCTTATCGGGGGCACCGTTGAGGCCAGCTCCGAGCAACAAGGCACGATATTAGTAATTCATGTTCCGATCATCATCAAGAACCGGAAGGAGGACACTTCCCATGAGCATCAAAGTGCTGATCGCCGAGGACCAGAGAATGCTGCGCGGCGCTCTGGCTTCCTTGCTTGATTTTGAAGACGATATTGATGTGATTGGTCAAGCCGGCGACGGCGATGAAGCGCTGTCCCTGATTGCCTTGCATCAACCTGATGTATGCCTGCTCGATATCGAAATGCCTGCGCGCAGCGGTCTCGAAGTGGCGGAGGAAGTAAAGCTGCGCGGTTATCCCAGCCGGGTCATCATCCTGACCACTTTCGCTAGGCCTGGTTATTTCGAGCGGGCCGTGCAGGCGGGCGTTCAGGGATACCTGCTTAAGGATGAGCCCAGTGAACGGCTGGCAGAAGCCATCCGCCGAGTCATGGATGGACGGCGGGAGGTCTCCCCTGAGCTCGTATTCGGTACGCTGTCAGGTGTGGGTGCCAATCCGCTGACCGAACGCGAACGGGAAGTGCTGCGATTGGCTGCCGACGGTAACAGTTCTAATGAAATTGCGTCGAAGCTCCACTTATCCTACGGGACTGTCCGCAACTATATGTCCGAGATCTTAAGCAAACTGAGTGCCAAGAACCGGATCGAGGCCATCTCGATGGCAGAGGAGAAGGGCTGGATATAGGCCCCTCACGGCTTGCTCACACACCTCCCCCCGTCTCTTTAAGACGGGGGATTTTTGTACTTCACATCGAAAACAGGCCTACGTTGGCCTGTTTTTTTATTTTTTGGTTGACACATCTTTCCACTTGGCATTATAGTATGTTACAAGACTAACATACCGACAGGGTGATATCATGAATTCCAGGTTTGACGAAGGACAGCCGATTTTTCAGCAAATCGCAGATATGATTGAGGATGACATATTGAACGGGACATACCAAGCGGATGATCAGATTATCTCGATGTCGCAGTTCGCGAGTACTTTTCAGGTCAATCCCGCTACAGCTGTAAAAGGCATTGCCCTGCTTGTCAATGAAGGGATCTTGTACAAGAAAAGGGGGCTCGGCATGTTTGTTGCAGCAGACGCCAAACAGATCATATTGACCAAGCGGCAGGACCGGTTTTACAACGAACTCGTATTGAAGCTGCTAGATGAAGCGGAAAAGCTTGAATTGACCACCGACGACGTTATAGAAATGATCAAACAGAGAGATAGGAGATGAGCACGATGAACGCAATACTTACCTGTTCCAACCTGAGCAAGAGTTACGGGCGTACGGAAGCGGTCCGAAATCTGGAGCTCCAGCTGGAAGAGAATACGATCTATGGCCTGTTGGGCCGCAATGGCGCTGGAAAGACCACGCTGCTTAATATGATGACCGGGGGATCTTTTCCCGACCATGGCAGCATCCAGGTCTCGGGTGTCAAGCTTAAGCATGGGGAAACCCTGAAAGGGATCTGTTACGTAAGAGAGAAGAATTTGTTCTTCGGCGGTGCCAAGGTGATTGAAGTGCTGCGCTTGGCATCGGCCTTTCACGAGAACTGGGACTGGGATTATGCCCAGAGCCTGCTGAAGACATTCAAGCTGAACCCGGACAAAAAAATCCGCCAGCTGTCACGGGGAATGGAGTCTTTGGTCGGAAACATTATCGGTCTGGCCAGCCGGGCCCCGATTACCGTATTTGATGAACCGTTGCTGGGATTGGATGTGCTCATGCGAGAGAGATTTTATCGCGTTCTGGTTGAGGATTATGCCAATCATCCACGGACCATCCTGCTCTCGACCCATCTGATTGATGAGATCGCAACCGTTGTTGAGAAAGTTTACATCATGGATTCCGGCGCTATGTTATTGCATGACGATGTTGACCATATCCGTGCCAATTCTCATCTGTTGACCGGGAACCAGGAGCAAGTCGAACTGCTTACGAAGGATCGCCACGTGATCTATAAAGAATCTTACGGTAAAGGTTCCTTAACCGCGATATATGGAGCCATCCATGAGGCAGACCGTGCACAAGCCAACAAGCTTGGTATCGCTATTGATGGTTTACCGCTGCAAAAGTTTTTCTCCTATTTGATCGAAGGAGGTCAATCCATTGAATAAAACCACTGCGCTTATGAGGGCTTCATTTCTTCAGCTTCGGTCTTATCTCCTGGTAATGCTAGGCACCGTTGCAATAAGTATGATTGCAAATATTATCGTAAGCCTGTCTCTTGGAGACAGCACGGAGAATACGCAGGTGTCTGCGGCCAACCTCCTCACCGTGTTCCTTATATTTGTAGGCAGTGTGCTCCCTGCAGGCTTGTTCCGGCGGGTAATGAATTTAGGAGCTACACGAAAAGAATATTATATTGGCATGCTTCTGGTTTACTCCATATGGTCCGCCATCTTTGCTATCCTCAATATCGTCTGGTTTCAGGTGGAGATCAGCTTTATACGACAATATGAGAATACCTTCAACATCCTTGAAATCTTTGGGTGGAATCAATTTGGAATCGTTGGGATGTTCTTCTATCAATTTGGCGCTTACCTGCTTCTTATTTCATTACTGAATCTATTGTTTTCCGGTCTGCGTCACATCATGGGCTGGGTGATCTGGGTGGTATTTATTGCAGCAATCCCGATCTTTACCTCCATTCCTTCACTCCGGCATACGCTGGCTGATGGCTTGCTGGCCCTTCTCTTCAACGATTCGCTGCTACAAGGGCTTGGGCTCACGCTGATTATCTCCCTCGTTCTGCTTGCAGGAGGCTGGTGGTTCACGGCCAGACGCACCATCGTTTAAGCCCGTTTCTCCTAACAACGCGTTATTGTATCACTCTAGCGCGAAAGGAATGATGAATCTTGAAAAAGGATGCTGTCCCCTCTGAGGTGTTCCAGTCCTTTCTGTTATGGATCATTGCCATCGGTGCAGGGGTATTCGAGATGACTCTGGCTGTCATCGATTCGATATCCAGCCAAACGGATGCTGGAATTGTCGGTATTCTCACTCAGGTCGCAGCACGAACCATGATGTTCGCAGTCCTTGTCTACATCATGGTCAGAATGCTTCGAGGTAAGAATTGGGCGCGTATCACACTCGCTTTGTTTTTAGGCGGGTTTGGCATTCTCTCCCTTATCATTGACCCCATCAAATGGCTCATAAATGGCGGTTCCCTTTGGGACGCATTTGCTAATGCAGACAATATTTCCATCCTGTTTGCCTCCAGCCGTATCCTTCATATAATCGCCGTTGTTGCAGCCTTGATGTTTATGTTCCGACCCGCGGCGAATCGGTACTTCAAAGCTGAATCGTAAGTCTCAGCACCCGCTTGATCTTGGAATCAACAAAGCAACAGCCCCTGACCTATTCAAGGCCCGGGGCTGTTTCATATAGATCAGATCACTTCAGCAATTCTTCTTCGATGAACTGCATCATTTCAAAAGCGCCACCAGCGGCATTGGAAGCCACTACAAGGGTATGACCGGTGGCCGGATAATAAGCAGACCGAAAATTCACCCCCGGATCATAGCCCATGACGTGGTATTTAAACACATTCTCATTTTTCTTGGTAATCCACACGCCAAGTCCATAATGCAGATCACTACCCGGGACTTGTATGTGTGAAGCCAGCAGCTTCTCGGTCATGGATGCGGTGAGCATCGTATTGTTCATAAGCGATCTCCATAACTTGATCATGTCCGGTGCCGTCACATAAGCCCCGCCATCGGCATAACCTTGAATCGGAATGGCATACTGGTTCGTTCTCCACGTGCCGTCTTCCTCATCAATATACCCGTAAGCCGTATTCGCGGGTAGACGATCCAGCGGAAAATATCCCGAATGCTGCATGCCGCACGGCTCCAATACAAACTGCTGGACATAGTCGCGAAACGCCATTCCGGCTTGCTGTTCAACGATCAGGCCAAGCACCACAAATCCTGCGTTGTTGTAATGAAATCTTTCACCGGGCTGAAATTTCATACGCTCATCCTGGAACAGAGGAAGGAAATCCCTTCCGTTACGGAGTGTATACATAGGAATTGTCTTCCACAGATCCTCAAAGTCGTCCATAACCTCTTCATCAAAGTAATCCGGGATACCCGAGCTGTGACTCAACAAATGAAAAACGGTAATATCCGGGCTAAAATTAGGCAGCGGAATATCCAGACAATCGCTTAGCTTGCTGTCCAGCGACAGCTTACCCTGCTCGATAAGCTGACAAACCGCAATCGCGGTGAACAGCTTACAGCCTGAGGCAATGCCAAACCTGGTGTCTGCTTGATTCGGGATCTGATCGGCCCGGTTTGAATAACCGTAGGCACCGTTCCATACGATGTTGTCATTTTCGTCGGTTACGAGCACAGTACCCGAAAAACGAATACTGGAAGCAAATTCCTCTATTATATGTATCATCGCGAACCCCATCCTTTTCTAGTTAGGGGTATTTTACCATGCATCCTGAATGAGAGTCTCGGTACAAGATCAATATAATGAAATAATCCCCCTCATCACTTGTAGAACGCTTCAATCAGTCTTCCAGTGGGGGATTTATACAAATGTTGATTCGCTTCGATTCTAATATCTCCACATCATCAGCAGGATCACCGGGACTGCAAAAATAAGCAACCCGGCACCAATCATCGAAGCGACCTGCAGCATGAATGTGTGCTTGGTTGGACCGGACGTCTGCAGCATTCCGCATTGAGCGCATCTGTTAGAGGCAGGGTATACCTCGCCGCCGCAGCTGACACAATTCCCATTATTCCTCATGAATAACGCTCCTTTACTTGGAAAGACAACATCGACATCTAAACATCGCCACCATTTGTGAATATTATCACATAAATGCGATGACAAGTAAAGTCATAAATGATTCATATTCCACCTCAACCCTTCGCTCCGCCAGAGTAAAGTTGCTCCGTGTCAACCTAAAAACAGGAAGCACGCTGGTATTATCCCCTCATGGTAGACAGTGAAAAAAGAGGACATGTTACAATGAACTCAAATACTGGATACCGGAGGGGATTTTTGTTATGTCAGCGAAGAAAGGCCAAACCTTTAATCGATATAGCGAAGAAACGAAGAAAGAAGCCG
>NZ_JBNDYG010000022.1:0-69536 GCF_049893405.1 Paenibacillus sp. Dod16 | reverse complement strand
GATTGGATTCATGTTGCAAGCAACGCCTCACAACCTGAATCTTGATTTCATATGAAATCGGGCTTCTTTTGGACATTACAAAAACTCCCATCATAGGTAGAAGTAGAATTTCATTTTTTCTACTGTCTACTATGATGGGAGCATATCATAGTTCCCGTGGCTTTTTAATTGTCTTTTAAACTTCGAGAGGGAGCTCTTCTTGAACTTCCGTATTACCAGCAGTGTTTTCTTGTTCTGCTTTTTTTGCTTTATTTTTATGGTAAGCCTCGGTGCGATCCATCAGATTCCAAACATTGGTGTGTCCGTTGGACTCTTTATATGTAACCGAGAGCAAATGCTGAGGGGTAAGACTTCTATAGAATGCTTCCAGACTGTCTTTTCCTTTAGCGATAAAGGCTCTCATGGTTACGAATCGTGGTTGCTCAGCGCCTTTTTCGTGGAGCGCGAAGCGGAATGTTGCTTGCTTATTACCGTCTTTGATTTCTTTGATCACAGCTTCACGAACGAGACGCGCTGTCGTTTCCTGGGTTCCATTTGCTTCATGCTGTTTTTGGTACTTTGCCAGCCGTTTCTTTTGTCCCGCTGGTGTCAGATCCTGAAATTTCTTTGCTTTTGCCATGATAAATCTCTCCCTTTATGTATAAAGTAATTTAATTTTTGATTTTGAACCTTGTCATTCGTTTAATTGGCGGCGGTAGCCGCGTGGTTTAAGACTTTAGGTTTTACGTTTGTGAGCTAAAGACGAGAGCCGCTTTCTCCGCTAAGCGATACGCCGGGTCAACATGCCATAATTCTGTTGAGAAATAGAATTAAGACGGATGGTTAAAGGTTCTCAGGCTTTAACGTATTCGTTCCGCACTTACCGACGCAACGGGGTTCGAACCCGTGGCTGCTCCCCGCTTTAACTCACAAACACCAGGCGCTTTTTTCTCCGCCTTCAACCGTTTAATTGGCGACACAAATGAGTCGCGTGGTTTACATGTCCTTAATGAATTGGTCACATCGGCGATGTTAAGCACGACGACGATGACTCGAAACATTATATCTTTGAGCATTTGCTCGTTTTCGAATGCCCAGCAGCTCAGGAACGGTTTTTGCTTTGAGTGTATCCAGGCGCCAGCCGTTTTGAGTCCACCAACTGGACAGCTGTCCGAGTAGCATTTCTTTTGTTTGATAATCGTTCATTGTGATTTCCCCTTCATATATGGAATGTGTAATTACTTTCATATTTGTTCCTCATTCGTTTTATTGGCGATCGATGGGATCGCGTTTTTGGCAGTTAGAAAAAAGAAGGTTTTTAGGTAAGAAAAAAGCCACACCGGTTATGCGCGGTATGGCTTTCCGAGAATCTATGTTGGTTACGGAGACATCATGCTGACTAAATTAAGCAGAATTTCTTATTTAGATTGTCATTTTTCTATCTACTGCATGAAGATTCAAAACGGTAGTAATCTCATCGGCATGATCACGATGAAGATATCCAATTATGCCGCCATGGATCTCACTGACGATACCAATCATTGAATCTTCATCCAACCAAGTTTTAGCGTCGTTGGTATTTTGATCTACGAGTTCTTGTCCATAAAAGGGAAAATCGCCATCAGCAAATTCAGAGGCAATTTTTTCGTCATCATACCTTGTCAATTTCAGTGTGTTATCTTTCATTTTTATGAGTTCCTCCCATTTATCGTTGGTATGCGCTTATTCGTTTCTTATTTAATCGTCATCCATTTATTAGGCGATTGAAGAGATCGCGCTTTTGGCTGTTAGGAGGTTTTCAGGTAAGAAAAAAGCCAAACCGATTATGCTCGGTATGGCTTCATGACGTTTACTATGAACTCAAGCTATTAATTTTGATCTCCAGCTCGTCACGATAAGGCTTTTCTCGTTTAACCAAAGTGAGTTTGACTTGATCCTGGGGTAGAGCATATACCTGAACCATGTCTGCGATGTTAGTGTTGAGAATAGCTTCAGTAGAAACAAAACGGGAGGGGATGAAATAGAGATAAGGGAGATCGTTTTCAAACGCACTGATATCATAAATATCTGGGATCATGAAAACTCTACCTTGGATATGAATCGTAACATCTACTGATTCGGATGCTAAATTAGTAAAAATATGATCCAATAGATAAGCAGAGTTGCGTTCTAGTTCCTGTACAAGATCGTACATTGTTGCTTCATAATGAATACTTTCCATGTAAATCGCTCCTTTAAGGTGTGTGTTGTTTCTGCTCATCACGACTTATACAGTTTCATCGATCTTGTAGATGCTGTCAATTGAACATTGATAAAAAAAGGGAGTCATTCGAGTGATCGAATGACTCCCTTTACTTTTGGCGATTAGTTGCCTTCGGTCACGTAATAACGTTCTTCTGCCTGTACGCGGTTAATGCCAAAGCGCTTGCAAATCGCTTTGTATCCTGCGGTGAAGATGTTTACGGAGCTTTCTTCAACGTGCTCAAACCGAATTACCACGTTGTCGTTGATATTGCTGCGTACCTCTACCATTTTCTTTTTCATGAAAACCCACTCCCCGTTTATTAGAATTTTTAAGATTGTTTTGAATGATCCAAAGGTTATGTCGTTTCATCGTTCACTTGTTTTACCGGCGGCGATCAAGCCGCTTGTTTGGATTGGTCATTCTTCCAACAACCCTCATTGCACAGGGTTACCGGACTTGTAGATCGATAAAAAACAATAATATTCGATTAATATGTATGACAAACGTCTACAAAAACCCTGTACGTATAGTGTTTTGGCGTATATAATTGTACATACGGAAAGTATTTTTATTTCTGAATTAATTTTTTTAACAACGAGAGGTGAGGGTATGAATGACATTCAGAGGAAGAGCGAGTCGGAAATAAGGGACGGAGATACACCGAAAGCCAAACGAGGTGAAAAAAAACCGGTGAAGGCAACGAAATCATCGAGAAAATCGTTGCGTATGCTCGAAGAAGATGAAGCCTTTGTGAATTATTGGGCAGAAAAGTTCGATATGACCTATACGGAGTTGTTGATGAGAGGGGCACGTCACTATGTCGCTTGGAGGAATCAGGACTTTGATTTACCGACAGCGGAAATGCAGCGTCTTAATCAACTAATCGATGCGATGAATAACATGGCTTCAAGTAATGAGAGATTGTCGAATACCGTGATCAACGGTTTTGATGCGATGATGGGTATTATGCGAGGGGACAATTATCTGCTTGAACCAGAGAATGGGGATCTCGTCAATGAAAGGGGGTAAATGTGTTAGATGTCAGGTTTTGACTTTGATTTCAGTCGTGAACTGGAAAACATGCGAGGGTCTGGTCATTCATCAGTGCCAGAAAAATCGAAAGAACCATCCAGTGTATCCAAGCCGAACGTAGAACCACAGCTGAACCCGCTCCAAGGTAACAGCGGCTCTGCAGCATCAAAGCCGGCAAGTCCGTCTCCGGCGCAGGCAACCGCACCAGAGCCGATAGCTGAGCCAGCTATTCAGGCCGAACGTGCGGCGATACCACCTGCTGAGGAACCTGGAATAGAGGTGAAGCAGTCTCACGAAGAAAACCTCGGTGGGGGTGGTGGGGGATCGGCCCAGGAAACGAACGATCATCCGATCAATTGGAAAAAATTTAAAACGCTGCCTGGTGTGTTTGAACATGTTGGCGGAGATCGCCCTGTGGTGCTAAATCCAAACATTAAGAGGGTGCAAGTTTCCGGAGTGCCTGAACCTATGGTGTCGATTATCCAAAATCTACTCAAAAAGAGGCATCTGGGAGCAGTGATTGATTTTCCCTGGGGATCTTATCGGATAGAAGAGACGAACAAAGTATTTACGACAAAAACATCGCTGGTCCGTTATTTATTATTCGATTCGCTTCGTGACGAAGCCGGCACGCACGTTCAGTATGCGAGACAATGGTTTGCGCTGCAGTACCCCACTTCGCTTTACCCGGATTTTAAGCCGAAGCGAGATATGAACGCCAGCAGTGATGAACTTGATGTGTATGCACTATTGGCTGTTGCTCATTCTGCGGAACCCGAACGTTCTGCCGTGGGTGATAGCCGAGTGGGCCTAGATCGTGAAGCGATGGAGCGACTCTCCATGCTGAATGCGAATATGGATCGAGTGCTCAGCAAATTAACGGTGCAGGATCAGAGGATGCAGGAAAATGCGGAACGCAGTAACATGATTCAAACCATATTGCTGCTCGATCGGATGGGGATGCTCAATGGGGCTCTCCCGCGTGATATTGGGGAGTTTATTCGCATGCTGGAAGAAAACCGAGACGTGATCGGGAAAACGACTGATGCCGTGAATAATCACATGGAAGCGGAACAAGAACGAAAAAAAACGCTCGTGCGGGATGAACGATTGCGACAGTTTCACAAAAATAGACGAAGCTGACCTTGATATGGAAGGAATGAACCATGGATGACGTATTTGTTGCTTGCGGAAAAACCAAGTGCAGCTAAAAATTTTGCGAAAGCACTCGGAGGGATGAGTGGTACGTTCAACGGTACGCCGTATAAAGTTCAAACCCTTTATGGCCACATGCTTGAATTTGTCGAGCCTCATGAAATGGTTCGTGGGGACGATGCGAAAGAACGATTTAAACAATGGACTCCGGAGACGATGCCTTGGGATGCCTCAGAGCTCACCTGGAAGAAGCAGCCACAGGTAACGATCGATGCAGCCGGCAAAAAGACATCAAAGGCGAAAGCTATCGCCGATGTAGCGGCAGCTGCAAAAGGTGCGACTGCGATTGTTATTGCAACGGATAAAGATCCATCTGGAGAAGGTCAGTTGATCGGCTGGGAAGTGATTCAGGCGATTGGCTGGAAAGGGTCTGTGAAGCGGCTGTATTTTATCGACGAATCTGAGAAAGAGCTACAAAAAGGTTTTAAGGATATTCAGGACTTGCCTTCGTACGAACAAGATGGTGAGTACGTGAAGGCTGATGTGCGGAGCCGGTGGGACTACCTGAGCCTGCAGCTCACGCGTCTTTCCACTCATGCGGCCAGAACCCAAGGATACCGAGTTGTTGTTCGGCAGGGCCGCCTGAAATCGGTCATGACGAAGCTTGTTGCCGACCAGCTTGCCTTGGTGAAGGCGTATAAAAAGAAGCCTTACTACGAAGTGAAATATAAGGACGAAAAGGGGAATGTGTTCTCTCGATCATTCGATGAAGATCGGGATCGGTTCCGTTTCGAGACCAAAGCTGATGCTGAAGCTGATGCAAAGAAATACGGTCCGTCAAAGGTAATTCAGGATAGCGAGACTCGGAAAGAAACACCGCCTGGCAAGCTGCTTGACCTCGGGGGACTGGCATCGATTCTAGGCGCACAGGGTTTCAAACCGAAGGAAGTGTTGCAGACGTATCAGAAAATGTATGAAGCGAAGATTGTCAGTTATCCTCGTACAGAAGATAAGTTTATTTCTACGGAGCAGTTTAATGAAATGCTGCCCCTCGTCAATAAGATTGCAGCCGTTGTTGGTGCAGATGTTAAACTTCTGACACACCGGACCCCACGTAAAACACATGTCAAAGATGGTGGCGCTCACGGAGCAAACCGTCCAGGGACGAGTATACCGGCATCACTTGATGGTCTGAAATCGTATGGACCGAGTGCTGTGGCGATTTATGAAACGTTGGCCAAGAACTTCCTCGCCATGTTTGGCGAAAACTATATTTACAACTCGATCAAGGGCCACATTGAAAAGCATCCCGAGTTTACAGCAACAATTAGTGTCCCTCTTTCTCTTGGATTTAAGGCGATCTTTGATGCTGACAAAGAGACGGCAGACGATGATCAGGGTAATGATCCGCTCAGCACAGGGTTGGGACAGACTGCAGCGCGATTCGTGTTCGAAGGCGTGAATAAAAAGCCGGCGGTGCCAACGCATAAATGGCTGGAAAAGCAGCTTAGTCGCTATGATGTCGGCACGGGTGCCACTCGGGTTAGCACGCTGTCTGAAGTCACGACGGGGAAAACCGCCCTTCTTACGGATACGCGAGGCAAGCTTAATTTGACGACGATCGGGGAAATTGCGGCCGTTATGCTGGATGGTTCGATGATTGGTGATCCTGGAGTCACGGAAAAGTTGTACAAAGCGATGAAGGCAGCCGGTCAGTTCAGTATTAAGCCAGAAGCGGTGTTACAAACTGCTACGCAGCTCATTAAACATGATAAAGAAATCTTTTACCGGAACGCTTTGAAACTACATAGTCAGGTTGGTGCCCCTGAACCCATCGTGGAGAAAGAGAAAGCCGAGGGGGAGTATGCTCCAACCGGTGAGAAAGTGAGTTTCAGCAGAGAGTGGAACGGATATTTGTTTTCTGATCAAGAAGTCCAGAGGCTTTTGCGGGGCGAAGTGATTACCATTGAAGGGAAGAACCCGACCTCGGGGAATCCTTACCGTGCCGAAGGTAAACTGGCAAAAGGGAAGTATAAAGGGAACACTTTTTGGGGATTCAAGCGTCTTGAAGCAAATTCGTATACGGCCCAAACAGCTCCGTTTCCGCTTGAATGGTCAGGATATAAATTTTCAGCAAATGATCAAGCTCGGTTGCGTGCTGGCGAGAAAATTAAAATTAAAGCAATCAGTAAATCGAAAACCCCTTACGAAGTGGAGGTAACGTTTGAAGTCGAAACCTTCAAAGGTGTTGCCTCATGGAAAATCAAACCGCATTTTAAGGAACGACCTAAGACACCAACGGCTAAGAAAAAGCGGAAATCACGTTCGTAACTCTGATATACCGACCTTGCTCTTGTTGCAAAAAAAGCGACCTGTTCGATGGTTTCGAATGGGTCGTTTTTTTTGGTTATAGCATTGTAAATGACGAAATCAATCTTGAAGCAAAAAAAGGGTAATTTCAACTTGCAAATTGTTTAAATTACATCTATAAAAGTATCCAATAATATTGGTGACTCAACGTTTTTGCTATGATATAATTTGTATTATGATCAATTGAATTATGTACTTTTCATTGGTTTATCCTTGAAAATTAAATAAGAATGAGGGGGCTACTGTGGCAAAAACAAGATTTAAAATTCCGACGACGTTAGATGCTACATACTTCGATATGGAGTTCAATCTTCAATCCAAAAATGGTGTTGGTATTAAGAGGCCTGTTTCCGCAAAAATTCTGCTATCCGTATTATTTTCAGGGTTTGCATGGTTTTATCTAGTTGCTCAAACATTTGTAGGTAAGGGTGGCTTCCCGGTGGTAATGGGGTTCACTATTTCGTGGGTGGTTTTTTCGGTTCTGCTGATTAAAGCGGACAAGACGAATCGAATGGGCATTGAATTGATTTTTTCAATGCTAAATTACTTGCCTAAAAGTGGTCGCTATGTTCCGGTACGGATGAGTGATTCAGTGTATCGGTTGCAAGAGCTTCTTAACATTAAGGATGTCGATCCAGAAGATGGGATGATTCATTATTTGGACGGACAGATCGGTCACGCTTATCACGTTGTGGGTTCTGCATCTGCTTTGATGTTTGAGCAGGACAAGCAAAGAGTCCTCGATAAAGTAGACAGTTTTTACCGCAAACTGCCGGTAGGCGTTGAGGTGATCTATGACACCGTAAATGAAGGACATGTGGTGGACGAACAATTAGAAGCGGTAGCCGAGACCAAAGTGCAGCTGAAGATCAAATCAAAGGGGCTAATAGCCTTGCTCGATGAACAGCGTGACATTTTGAAGTATGCCATTAACGATCAACAAGGCTTAACGTCGCTCCATCAATATTTGATCGTTCGCGCACCGAATGAAGCTGCCTTAACAGAGTTTGAAAACTTGCTGATCGGAGATGTGGAAAACGACGGCTTAATGTTTAGACTGGCTAAGACACTCAGTTACGAAGAAATGGAACGCTATTTGGGTTCAATATTGAAAGCCGTACATCAGTAAGAAGTGGAATACCGGATGGAAGGAGAACAAGCTCATATGAGCGATGTGCCAGCAAGAGGATTAAGTAACATCTTGAGAAAAAAGAAAAGGCAGGAAGACGATCAAAAAAGTAAAAAGACGAATAAGTCTATGATTCGTGATTTCCCGTTTTTCAGGGCGATTAAACCGAAATCAAAATTTGTTTTTAGATCGGACTATTTTCAGATTGATAATTCGTATGCTTCAATACTGACCATTTTCCATCATAGCGGCGCAGATGATGCGCTTAGCTATTTTTGGGGGATACATCTTATCCCGCGTAATCTCGGGAATGACGTCAGTGTCCGGCGATTTGAACATGTCGGCCGTATGAGTGAGTCATGGATTGCGCAGCATCAAGGCCGAGCTGAAGGACTACTCAATAACCAAGCAGGAGAAACCCAAAAAAGTGGATCATTTACATCGAAGCAGAAGCTCAGCAAACGGCAACAGCAGCTCGTTGAGGTTGCGAAGGACCTAATGAATGGGTCGAGTTATCTCAGGGTGGCATTTCGTCTTATTGTTAAAGCTCCCACACTGGAGAGGCTTGACGAAGCCATCAATAAAATCAATCGCCAGTATAAAGATAGGTTTGAAACGGTTTCTGCCTCGCCTTATACAGGAGAGCAAAAGCGGGAGTTATCAAACCTGTTTGGGAAAATTGAAAAAAAGATGGGCCGCAATTTCATGTTTACTTCAAGCGAGTTCGCCGGTAGTTATAGTTTAGTTACTCGGGGAATCGAAGATCCGGAAGGCGAATATGTCGGCCAGATGGAAGGGGACGTGAACAATTCGGCAGTTATTCTGGACGTCGACAAATATGAATCACATGTGGTCATTGCCGGTAGGGGGGAAGCACAGACGCTTTCCGGTTGGGATTTCCGGGGACAAAGAGGCGTGGACGTGCTGGGAGCAAAGCTTGGCATGAGTGCCTTAGTCCGAAACCGTCGTGTTGTTCACTTGGTGTTGAACGGAGCAAAGATTCCAGGAATCGGTGTTGATCTTTCGGATATCACGTCGAGTGTCGACATGACTCGTGGAGATATTAACCCCTTTGAATTCTTCGGGACAGTTGAAGATGAACTGAGTATTTTTGCAGCACATCTTTTAAAGCTGAGTCTGATGGTTCAGATGCTTCAGAAGATGCCAGAAGGACAAGAAGCTCGCATTAAAGGCGAATTAAATGATGTTTTGAACCAGTTTTACGTAGAAAAGCGGATGTGGTCCAGAAATGCCATGAATAATCGAGAGAAACTCCGTTTGGTCGGGATTCCCCACGAGGATGTTCCCAGACTCCCTGAATTTTTGTCTTATTTGGATATGCGTTACCAAGGAGAGGTGTACGCTGCTAAGTCTGATCCGGCCGTAAGAGAAGCTTTTGGATTTCTAAAGACTGCATTTCGTGACATGCTCGATACAAATGGAGATTTATTCAATACGACAACTTCTTCAGTAATCGACCAGGCTGCTGTGTCCAGTCGGGTGGTTTATGATTTTAGCTCCTTGTTAAAGCGTGGACGCGGGGTCATGATGGCACAATTTGTAAACGCACTAGGTTATGCGGTGGGAAACCTCACTATGGGTGACGTGGTGATTTTACACGGTGTCGATCATTTGGACGAAAGTGTCAAAGAATACGTTAACGAGCAATTCAGACAACTAAATGATAACGGTGTCCGCGTTGTTTACATCTATGCTTCGATTGATCGAATGATCGAAGATCGAGCATTCAACCAGTTTGATAGCGCGGATTACACTCTTCTTGGCGGCATGTCTAAATCCACGATCAATAAATATGAAGATACGTTGAAATATGAGGTCCCGAGTGATCTAAAAATCCTGCTGGAGCACAAAGAGCGATATCGGTATTATTTGCGACGGGGGTTCGATAACATTGTGTTTGCAAACGACATTCAGATGGGATTTATACAAAATTAAGCAACACTGGAGGGGTATGGATGCCAAAACAATTCGTTCTCAAGAGCCTGACAGGAGTAGATTGGAAAAAGCATTTTGATCATGAGAACAAAATTTCATTTACTGATTTTTTCGAAACGGGTGAAATCGTAGTAGGGGATATTTTCACAGTACAAAATAAAAATGAAAGTGGTTTCCCACTTCAGGAAGCTCAATATTCTTTGACTTTTAGTAAAACCTTTACGGGTGGTGCTGTCTTTTTCACTGAGGAACCATTCTATCTGGAAGAATGTAAACTTCTATTCGGTCCTAAATTTGATTATTAATCGATGAAAACCGTCACTGCTTGAAATTACATCAAATCCAAATAATGATGATAAGACGGTAGGCTCACTGACCAAAAATCTAGTAAAAGTATATAAAGCTACATATTGAATAGAAAGGGAGTATTACAATTGTCTTCTTACAAAAACGAGAATTGTTTAAATTGCAAGCATGGAAAAAAGATGTAGCTTCAGTTACATGTCAGGTTGTTCCGGTTACATTGCCGATTGCTGGTATTCTTAAGGAAATGGACTGTGATTTTTATGTCGGTGAAGAAGTAACAAAATGAATTTTTGGGTCGTTGCCTGATTGGGATTCTTGCTTTGGTTATTATATCCTTATAAATCATATTGAATAGGGAGCATGCATTCGTGGGAACTGTTATGTTAATAGCAAATATTTTTGGATTCTTTATATTAGCTGTGGTAGTTTTACAATTTCTTTTAGCGAGAAACAGTATTACTGCCGATAAGGATCTTATCTACGTAGTAATGAAAGAGGAACAGGCTTTTGGTAGGTTAAAAGATAAAACAATTTTATATGTTGGAAGTGACAAAAAGATTGCTTTCAAGAGCGATTTTAAGGAAGAAACTGACGAAGGTGCTAATCCTTTAACTTTACAAGTATGGCATGAAGGGGAATCTATTATTACGTTCAATAAAATCGAGGGAGAGTGGCAACCTGCTTATGACCCTCTTGAAGAATTAGATGTTAGACCTACGAATGCATTTTAAATACTAAGGTTGGTGTAGCTGTATGAATGATTTGTTGGAAAAATAACTGTTACAGCTCTCGGAGAATTTAATGAACAAGGTTTTGAGAAAGGTAAGAAAGTTCGTACGGATGCTTCGGATCTAATTTATCAAACGCCTCCAAGGACGGATGGAGCTGTGTTTATTCTCATGGAGGATGGAACTGTGTTTATTAGCGGAGATGATCAATTTGTGGAGATGATAACAAAAATGAAAGATAATTACATTCAAACACAAATGTTACTTCTTTCTCGCACTGAGACATAAATGAAACAAAATAAGGTTTGATTGCTTCAGAAGAAACATAAGGTGGCAAGGAGATTGGGGGATATGCGATTGAAATTTCTAGGGCGAACGGCCGGACGTGTAGTGCTTTTGGGCGTCATGGCTCTTTTGCTTGCCCTGTCGATTATTATTCCTATAAGTAATGTGTTTGCCGCAAATGACGGAGTATCCGATTTATCGCTGTATCAACGAGGTAGTGAATTAACACGCGAATTTGGTACGGCGCTTGCTCCAGGCTCTGAAGTCAGGCACATGTATATGCTTGAGGATAACGACAGCACGAATCTTTTACCAGCCGGTAATGCGGGTGGTTTGCTCGGTTACGCTGAGATTCTATCGGACGATACAGGGATCAAAGGATGGTTGATGAGTGCATTCACAACCGCATCTGCGACGATCACCTATGATCAGTTGATGAACGTCGTGGATAACGGCGGGGATACGGTTTATCATGCAGGGTTGAATAATCCATTCTTTCAGTATGCAGGGTATGGTGACGTACTGACTGAAATGGGTCTAATCACGACGGTCCGGCCAGGAATATCTTCAATAGGTAGAATGTTAGCGTCGGGAATTATGCTCCTGGTGTATCTACTGGCAAACGCTGCACCATTTTTGTTTCGTGCAGCACTTATGCTTTTAAGTGCATTGAATCCGTTTAAGCTTTTCGAAACAGCGATCAATGGAACGGCGAGCGCAGATTTAGGAATGTTGTCAGGAGCTGCAGAATACGTCGGCTCCATTTACACAACGGTTCAAGATTTTTCGATCTACATTTTATTTCCTCTGCTTCTGGTTTTGACCGTATTGAGTATTCTAGTCTTTAATCAAAAAGGTTCGTTCATGAAAAAGTTCGGGCGTTATGGAGTTCGTGTATTTATGCTTTTCGCAGGTCTGCCGCTGATTGGTGCCACGTATACGGGCGTTATTAAAGATTTAAACAACAAAGTGGCAGTTGGTTCTGAGTATGCGGATTACCTGGTTCTGTCCTCGTACGTGGATTTCGAAAACTGGGTGAAATATTCCCGGTTGGCCCCACCAGAAGAAAGTGAAATTCACAATCCTCGTTATGAGGAAGACGAGCGAAGAACGTTGAGTAACCGGAAACTTATTCTGGAGATCAACGGAACCCGAGCAGCAAATACAAGAGCTGAAGAACTGAAAAATCGGTATTCGGGTACATCGAATATTAGCGAGATCTTTAATGAAGGTGGCGGTCGTACGGATGTGGACGCGCCTGGATCGACGGTGCCTGGTATGCCGCCAGGCACCCCGGGTTCGCCTGCACCAGGCGATGTAAACCGGGGTTCTTTTTCTAAAGTGTTCAGTGTATTGAGCCGTCATATGACGAGCACCCTCTATTCGGGGAGTGATTATGATGGTGAGGTTGCTGGCCAGATTCAAAAAATACGTGCGTCGAATCCTTCAGAAACGAACGACCAGGAAATAGCACACATGTATTCACTCTCGGCCAGCGACAGTCGGACATGGAGTTCAAAGCTTAGCTCGTGGAGTAACGATCCGGAATGGATGAGACCGATCCACTGGAACGGGGAAGACAACAAAGTGGGTAGCAGTGCGAAAGGATTGTTCACAGAAGGAGCTGCGCTTAACCCACTATTTCAGTTTGGTATCTACAGTTATAACATCTATAACGCGGGCAATTTGCAATATAGTGCGACCAAAGGATACCACGTACCAGATATGCCTCCGATCGTGACACAAAAGGTGGCCCCGATCGGTAGCGACAAGACGGGGACGATTGGTGGTCTTTCCCCGATAGCGATGTACAATTTCTTGAATACGACGTTCTCAAACACCGGATTGACGGTGTATTCGCCTGCTAAAACCGCGAGTGATTTGTCTCGTGATTCCTATGCGTCTGTTGCATTTGGTGGCTCAGGTATGTCGTCGTTTACAAGATGGATCGAAAATATAACAGTCATGCTTAGCTTAGCGATCCTCTCCATTATGTATGGTATCGCAATGATCAGTATTGCAATTAAAAGCATTCCTCGTATTCTTTCCGGAGTGTTCGGAACGGCTCTCGGTTCGATAGCTTTTATTACAAAGCTACTCATTTCTACGGCCGTGCTGATCGCTCAGATCATTGGTATGATTTTCTTCTATGCGCTGAGCGAAAATCTTATTATGACGGTGCTGCTTAATTTCAACGATCTTATTGACTCGGGAGGAAATTACTTCGGTTCTGGTGTGATCTTTGATTTTGTTGGTAGTTTCCTTACGATCGCGATTACGGCAGGCATGACCATCTTTATGATCAGAAACAAGACAGTCTTTAACGAAATGATGGAAGAAGTTGTGTCTGGTGCGATTAACCGTTTGATGGGTGCCTTGGATAAAGGAACCGGCGGCAACGGTCTTGATCTGGGAAGAATGACCGATGGTCGTATTGGCGGAAATGGAAGGCTGACGCAGGATGCCAGAAATGCGGACCGTGGTGGACTGTTAGGTGGTGCAGCTAGTCTTCTGAGTGCTGCTCATGGTATCGAGTCTAGACGGGAACAGCTCGGCGAAGAACTGGGCAAGGATGGAGGATCGATTAAAGATAAAATTAAGGCTCGGATGGATACAGCAAAAGACCTTGCGAGCGCGAAAGGGAAAGATATTGCAAAAGGAGCAATTGGTATCGAAGGACAGTCGCTTGCTCGGGAATTGGCGGCTAAGGAGGCTGGTATCAACGCGCTACCGTATAGTCAGCTCTCGCAGGATGAATTTGATGATGCTCGTGGGGGCCTCGGAGGTCAATTGCCGGATACCACAAATAGCGGGCAACGGATCGACGAAAACGGCGAAATTATGCATAACGCTGAAGGCCATGCTATCGACAGGGAAGGCAATCCCATCAGTGCCATGTCTCCAGTAGGTGCTATTGGCGCCCGAGCCATGGTAGCAGCAGACGGATCTCTTATTGATAGCCAGGGCAATACGTACAGAGACGAAGCAGGAAATGCCTTCTATCAAAATGATCGAGGTCAGCTTGTCGATCAAAAGGGTGCGTTCGTAGCACTTGGTAAAGACGGTGTTTTAATTCCTATCGCGGACGTTCCGGGCGGAAAGGGTAAACCTGTATCGGCTGCTAAAGAAGCCAAAAAACTGGATAGTATGCGGTTCAATGCTGGGGAGTTTGCAGCAATGAAGGCTGAGCAGGACGCGACTCATTTCGGTATGAATAAAGATGGGAATGTCGTAGGTAAAGACGGCGAATTACTGAAACATCGTACCGGTAACAGTATGGTCCCGGTTACACTTGATGAGAAAGGATTCGTGACGGATCGGAATGGTAACCGCGTGGACGCTGGATCGATTGTTGGAGCTGTAGACGGCCGAGGTTTTGAGGAAGTTCTTGACCAAGAATCGGGAAGAACGCATCTGCGTCACAAAGGTGATGGAGCCATCAAACCTACGGCTTCAGTGAATGGAACAGAAGCAGGTGGTGCTCAAAATCTGACGGCGCTGGCGAAGAATTCTAATCGTGCTGATGAGATTGCTCAGCGAGCGAATGCTCGCGTGGAAGAACTTAAAGCGAATGGAGCCTCGCCGTATGCTGTAATGCAGGCGCAGCGGTTTGCGGATAAGGCTGGTAAAGACGCAAAAGTGGCCCAAGGAGCCTTTAATAAGGCGATGGAAATGAGTTCGAGTATGTCGCCTGCAGCTGCCCAAGCAGCTACGTTAGCGCCTGTCTCACTCGTAACGAACGATCATGTGTCCAGTGCATCTCGACATTTGAGTGAACAGCAATCAACCCTTCAAAAAGAAGTAGGCCAATTGAGAGAACTGCAAGCGCAGGGAGCTCCGGCGAAGGAAATCTCACGCCAGCAGCGTAAAATCGATGATCAGCGTCAAGTTGTTCAGAAGGCAATGGCAGCGGAGCAAGATATGAAAATGGCTCAAGCGGTGGGTCGTTCGTATGGCGAAGTCAGTGGAGCAAGGAATCGAGTGGATAAAGCTTCAAAGTTCTTCCTTAATGCACAGGCAGCTCATGCTCAAGCTGTTGCCACGAAAGCGCCGCCAGAAGTGATTGCGAAGCATGAACAACGCCTTAATAAAGCATCGAAGTACTTGTCAGATTCACTGTTTAACCGTGATCGGGTTTCTAGGGCACCAAGTGGAACACCTGCACAGATCGACCAAGCGACAGCTAGATTTGAACAAGCTCAGGTGCGATACAAGCAATCACAGAACCGAGTAGAACAACTCCTTCAAAGTGGGGCGCCTAAGAACGAAGTTATGGCCGCTCAGCGTGAGCAAGCACAGGCGAAGCGAAAAGCATCGCAAGCGTACGCGCAGAAGTTGAAATTGACTAGTCCCGAGGGATGGAATAATCTGCAATCACTATCCGTCCAATCTACACCGAAAGTGAATGCAAATAAAAGCTTTACCGAGCTGGCTGCAGCGGGAATTAATAACTACGGCGATTATAGCCGTGAGGTAACCTCGCAAGCGGCGACGATTAAACAAGGTCAATCGAAACTGAAACAAGCCCAACAACGTTTAGCATCATTACGAAGTGAGGGTCGTTCACCGCTCCAAATCGAGCATGCAGAGTCCGAGATACGTGGACTGCAGAGTCAAATTAAACATGCTCAGGGAAAAATGGGGCATTTGATGGAACACGCGCAAGGACTATTGAAAACAGGAAACTTCCAACCGATAGTAGCGAGCCGACCGATTCGTAAGGACGGATCTTCTATCATTAATCAATTAATAAATTTGAGTCACACGCAAGGATTGCATGATGGTCTTTTGCATCGCGAAAAAGCAGGGACAATCACACAAACGGAACGTCAGCAGCTCGAAACTTTGGGTGAACGGCTTTCATCCCTTCGTCAAGGATTGGTTGGTGCAGGTATTCGTGAAGATGCGATCCGTGATCAGTCGCGAATCGTGGAGAGTACCAAACAGATGCAGCAGTCTTGGGAAGCGTTTATACAAGGTAAAAGCATTGAGTAACTAATGCGTTAAATATTTTTTGTAACTGAATAATAAAGCTTGTAACCAATAAAAGAAGTATGTAACTGAAAAATAAAGAATGTAACTGAGCAGTAAATGAGTTTTGTTCTGAGTAAGGAGGACGTGCGATTTGTTAACCTAAGTATGCATGTTGTTTACCAAATCGTATTGTCTTCCTAAAAGGGATATGATACAATGATCACGTTATTAAATCACTGAACGCTCAGTGATTTATACATAATATTAGATTCAATTCATTCACATTTTATCTATGAAAGAGGTGCAAAAATAGCTCATGGATTATACGTTGAAAGAGAATGTTTTTAAAGTGGATTATTTAACAGGTGCTTGGGACCTGGGAAGTTTTTTAGAAAATGCCCGTGAGACGCTGGGGGTTTGGGGTAGCAGTTTTATAATGATCCTCGGTGTACTTGCCTTGATTTATTCTGTTTATCAAATTGTTACAGGGCTTTGGTCTCAAGGGAAAAAGCAGACCAATTGGTTCGTTGTAATTCTCTTACTGATCGTAGGTGGTGTTATATCGGTTCCTACGGGCTTTGAATTTGTCAAAGACATTGCTGGTGGTGGACGGAAAACGATCGAAGATCTGGGCGGAGGAACAATTTTATTTCTTGATTATTGGAAATATTACTTCTTCAAGTGAGTTTCGATATTCACGACTGAAACTAAAAAGAGCGGGTTAACCGCTCTTTTTTTTGCCTATAGAGCCTAAAAAATTCATTATATTTATTCCACCTTATGGTTACGCAAATGCTAAATAACATGATATATTAATTAGGAGTGTTATTAAAAATGCTTTGTATTCAGTGTTATTAAGATATTTTAAAATTATATTTAAAGTAGAAAGGAGCGAGGTTGATTTGGGGAAGAGGAATATGAAGGGACTTAAAAATCGAGAGCCTGAAATCGTTGAAGTCGAAAGTACAGATAAAGTACCTCTCTTTGAACATCTCACTCGAATGCGTGATCGATTTAAACTCGGGCCTCATCACCGGATGGAACGATTTACGGTTACGCTGAGTGCAACCATAGTATTTCTTCTTTTGTTTTCGGGTTTGTCGTTAGCACAAGACAGGTCGAATGCGGCGCGACAGGTGTCGGTTCAAGCAAAGTATACAGAGAGCTTTATTTTTTCGTTGTCGGGCCAGAAAATGTTTGTAGAAGGTGTTTTCGGCGATTCAAATCATACGGATGTCATGGTGCTTTTGCGTTTGCAAGATCCAAAAGGAATGTCCGTAGATGCGAGCAATTATCAACTTTTTATCACAGGATTAGATAAAAGTATGAACTCGGGTCCGAAAACGACCTTCTCAATGTTCGGGTCAACTGGTTATGCAATTGTCCGTTTTCAAAGTGATGAACCGATTCCAAAAAGGATCTTAGACGTAACGATTCGAGCGAATGAACAACTGTCTGCACAAGGGGAATCGAAATCAAGCGGCGATAAGAACAACACTGATGGATCGTTCGCAAAGTATGATCAGGGTCGATTCTATGTCAATCCTGGTGCGGAGAATATTAAAATATTGGATTGGTTAAATCCAGGGGAAAAGAATCCAACAAAGCTGTATACAGCTCTGGTAGCTGAAGCCAAAGATGATCAAATACGTGAACAGATTAAGAAACAAACAAGCGAAATGAAAAATCTATTGAATCGAGCTAAAGAGTATACGAATCGTTTGGTGGCAGCCGGTTATGAAGCGCCGAAAACACCGTGGTTTGTGGAAGGCGATTATATCGACGAAAACAGGGGATTGGTGGCAGCAAAGAATTTGGCTGGTGCGCACCTTCTTGATTATTCAACGATGACCATCCGGGATGGATATATCAAACAAGTGATGGGGAGTTTCTCCGAATTTGATTCGTATATGAAAAAGAAAACAGAATCAACGAACCTCGCAACGGACGATAAAAAGGCGGATCGTAAGGAGCGAGTTGACCAAGTGGACACCTTGAATAATGATGACGGATCGACACTTGATTTACGATTGGTATCGACGGGCAGCAGCCCATCAGCTCAGGTGGCGGCGAAAGATTCGACGGAGTCCCTTGTACAAACATGGCGATCTTACCTCACGATTAAACAAAAGGTTCAGCGTGATTTGATGCGTAGCTTGTTGGTGCTCGATGCGGATGTGTTATCTCAAGAACTAGGCTTCTCAGAGCAGCAGAATGAAAACAGTGTAACGTATTACTAAGCGTATCTTTTACTAAAATGCACATGAAATGATTGCCTATAGAGCCTGTTGAGCGAAAAAGGGTTTCAACGCTCGGCAGGCTCTTATTATTACTACATAATGCAACGGGGTCAGAGAGAGGAGTAGTAGCATGGGGAACGGGGGAACTGGGAGAATGAACCCGCCAGGAGGCGGTAAGGATAGAGGATCTGTTGACAGATCTGTTTCTATCAATAGGGAAAGCAGCGCGGTTGAGACGCCGAACACCGGCAGTGATACAAGATCAAAACTTGCCAGCGGTGTTCGAAGCGGCTCATCAGCCCGGGGGAGGAATGCTTCAGATAATGCAAGATCAGGTCACTCGAAGTCGAAATCAGAAGCAGGCGCGAGAAGCGCTTCGAATAAACCGGCAGGCACTGCGAATGCTGCGAGAGAGAAGGATGGTAAATCTGATCGGTCTTCAATGTCAGCAAAAAAAGGTTCCGCTGCTGGTAATCCGGAGTCTACTCCTTCGAGTAAAGGGGGATCATCTGGTGTCAATAGCGCTAACTTAGGCTCGGAAAAAATAGAGAACACGAAAAACAGTAATGGATCTGAGGGTTCAAACGGTGATCCTAAAGCCAAAGATATGAATTCTCAGGCATCCGGTGATTCTAGCGATAAGAGCAAGAAGAGCAAGAAAGATTCACTCGAAAACCAGGCAGCGGATGGAGTAATGAATCTAATACCTGGTATCGCGCAAGCGAACTCTGCGCGAAAAAAACTAAATGAGTTGAATAAAGGAAAAAAAGAGTCAGGTAAAGCAGACAAAGGCAAAGCGGATAAAGCGGAAGAACCATCAGAGAACCCTTTGAAAAAAGGGGTCAAAATTATGGCTGGTACAGCGGCCGGCAGCAACGTTGCAGGACATGCACTCTTTGGCCTCATGTTGATGAAAATGCTAATGATGCTCAAAGGGTTCGCTATGGCCATTATGAGTAAGGTATTGGGTGTATTTGGAGCTATTTTTAATGCGATTAGTTCGTTTATTGCTGGGGTCCTTGGTGTAGCAGCTGCCATAGCGAACGTGATTACGGCGGGTGTGGTAGCTGTTTCGGTTGCAGTCGTGAGTGTATTCGGTTACGGAGTTGCCGAAGAATTAACCTTGAAAGACGATTCGTTCGGAAATTGCGTTCCCGAAAGGACCATCGTAAGATCCGGATCGCAGGATTACTTGCTGGATGGGGCATTGGAAGTGATTCGTGAAGAGAATGCTGTGAAGGTTTGGTCGGTATATGAGCGGCTCGGCGGGTCGAAGGAGCAGACAGCTGCAGTGCTTGGAAACTTGCAACACGAAAGTGGACTTGATCCAACGGGGGTCGAAACCATTTATAATGAGCCTTTTGAAATTGGTCCCCGTAAACTGTCCGCGATGAGTGCGGGATTCCTCGTTAGTAAGATTGATGCGAAATATGCTGCGAAGTATCCGGCCATTAAATATGTTGGTATCGGGCTTGGCCAGTGGACGAATGGACGAAATACGTTATTGCTCAAATATGCGCAGTCCCAAGGGGCAAATTGGTATGACTTCGATACACAGATTAAGTTCATGCTTGAAGGTGATGATACCCTTCGTAAGCGGCAGTTGATAGATTTTCTGGAGACAGCCCCGAGCAACGTAGAAAAGGAAACAGAACGGTTTATGAATACTTGGATTGGTCTTAGCTCTCCAAATAATTCGCTCTCGCAGCGTATTAAAAATTCGGTAAACCTCATGTTTGTCCTTGAACGCTCTACGACGGATACGGCCTATGCCGATAGCATCTTGAGCTCGGTTAACGTAGGAAGATCCGAAGGGAACAGTGCAGTTGCAGCGTACTACCAGGACGACGGCTGCGGAAATCCGATTAAGTCGCATTACGGGAACCAATCGATTGATGGTACGGGGGAGGTTCCTGCTGATTTGGTTTTGGTACCCTGGTCGCGAGAAACATTACCTGCATCGCTTCAAGCCTATGCAAAGAATCCGGAAGATGCGGGGCTTGTATGGGGAAATGCGACAGGATGGGCGAATGGGATCATACCGGACCAATGCGCGGCACTTGCGCACAGTTACTTTATGCGCCTGTATCCGGATTGGAATCAGGGAGGAAGGCAGACAGAGCGGCCGTATGGTGACGGAAAGGACGTTGCGGATAATTGGGCCAAGCATTACGACCAAGCCGTATCAGGGATACCAGCTGCCGGCGCCCTATTCAGTGATGCGACCACAAGTCGGTATGGTCACACTGGAATCGTGCAGCATGTATTTGCCAACGGTGACATTCTCGTTGTTGAACAGAACATTCGAGGCGTTAGTGGACGAAATGCGCCTGGCCTTAGTTACTCTTGGAGCTGGCGTGTAATTAAAAAAGATCGTTATGAGAAAGATCATTGGAAATTCTTCAAACCGATAGATGGAATACCACAATGGATTGAACCCGAGTACATTTAAATTGTTGTTAAAACGCTGAGTGTACAGTATAATTTAGATATTATTTATTAAATGCTTAATAGATTTGGCATACAATATGATATAAAATGCTAAATAAATTTAGTGAAAAAATACGGATTATATGCTGTGATTAAAAACTACCTACATCATGAGCAAGAAAATACATAAAAAATGAGAATTGGATTTCGAAAAAAATGAATACCAAATGGGAAGGGGTTTAAGTAAATGCGGGGTCGATCCGTTGGCGTTACAAAAAGATATGGAATACCGATCGGTTTGTTCTTGATTGTTTTAATCATGGTTGTCTTAATCTGGGGGCAGAACAAAAAAATAGATAGGTTGAACATTGATATGGCTAGCACGAAAGAGTTACTACAGGAAGCCGTGGCGAAAAAGGAAAACATGGATCAACCGTTTGACTCAAAGGAACATGAAAAGGTACTAAAATCAAGAACGGTTTCGGCAAAGAAAATTGGAGCGGAAATCATTGCAGTTGAAAATGAGCTCGCCTCATTTTATAAATCGAATGAGTCGTTGCCCGAGGATCAAGCAGCATATGATGAGTTGATCAAAAACCTTGAGAGTGCGAAAGCTGAAAATACCCGTTTAACGAATGCAACCGAAGGCGACCATATTCAAACGTGGAAGTTGAATCCCGAATGGACACTCAAGCTCGAATCCATTGTAACGTACCAGGATACCGACAACGTTCCCGTGTTGTTCAGTATGACGACAAAGAGCGGAAAATCGGCGGGGTTAATATACGCCGTTTATGATGTGGTCAATTATAAACTGACTAATATTAGCCGGCACTATACGACGGATGGTTTGGATGATGAAGTCGATGTTGGGGGGGCGTGACCGATGGGAAAAGTTCTTAAAGTAAATTATTTTATAACGGTGACATTTATACTGTTGATCGTATCAGTGTACATGTTCTCAAAGAACCAGAATGAGATCAAAAAACTTAATGTTGAATATACAGCGCTAACTACTCAGCTGAATCAAACAGAGCGCGATATTGCGACAAAACAGGCTGAGCTATCGGCCAAAAAAACGGAGTCCGTTAAAAAAGTAACCGGTCTTGATCCAGCTCTTATTCAAACGGATTCTTCTGAAGCCGAAAAATACTTTGTAGCTGCCTTCAGCTGGAGTAACGGGGCCGAATATGAAGGCGTGCGTAATCAGTATATTGAATCGCTTGGCGAAGATAATTCATTCACGAAAACGTATCTTCCACCGGATACCAAGATTGAAACGAATGAGGGTATGCTGTCCTATATTGATTTCAAGAAGTTACGAACAACGATGGACAGTATTTATGTTGTTCCTATCACCGCAGAAGGTAATCGTGTCCGTTATGTAGCTTTTGTGCAATATATCATGCACAAAGATCAGAGTGATTTAGTGAACACGAATGCGCTGGAACGAAGTGAAGCTATTATTGAATTTACTGCTGCTGGTGACCTTGCTGATGGAAAGCGGCGGATTACAGAGGTTAGCGCGAGAACTGGATATAGTGCGGGGCTGTTAAACAAATAAAACAGGGACGAGCAAAGGAGACTGCAACTTCGATGAAAAATAATAAAGTCCAATCTCAGACCGAACGAAAGTTTAATGTGGTTTCAACTCAAAAAGCACTAGAGGACGACATTTTGACTTCAGGGGAGCCGAGAATGAGTAAAGCAGCGATGTTTGTGAGTCGATCTGTAGGTGTGTTCACACTCGGCATAAGCGTTTCACTTTTTGTGCAACTTGTCCCGTTTATATTTCTCTTTTTAGCGGGTTACATAGGTGTTCCGGCTGATAAATCATTAAATAACTTGAATTCGATGGTTTGGATTCTTACAAGCGTCACCGTGATGATTGTGACCGTCTACGGATTTATCACCTGGATGAAGTTTGTTTGGCACCGCTTGATCAACCAGCCGAAGTCGTTTTCTTTATTTATCAAACGTCGAAAGAAAGATGCCGAGTAATCGGCTCTTTTTTTGTCTCCGCTCCGTGGCTGCGTAAAGCGAAGGGCAGGAACGTACAACCTCTTAGCGGCTTTGCTGCTTAGGGGTTGTAGTTATCGCGCTGAGAAGTAGCCAGCGGCGCGTAGTGGCCCCTTAGTCGGCGTTCTGGGTCGACTTAAGAGCCATTAGCGTGAGCCCTTAAAAACATAGAATTGTTTTTCGGTTAAATTTTGGTTTTTATTATCTTTTGTTTAGAGAAACATGTGCAATTTGAAGGGACTAGACGGTACATATCAATATTTCGATGCCCTGACTCCGGCAACCGAAATATCCGGTGACTTACCTGCAGTTACAGGCCGGTTGAGCAGCTCGGGCGGATTCACATGAGCTACCAGGAGGGTGCCAGCCGTTGGAAGACCGATCTAACCGATGTCTGCAGAGCGGAATTATGCGGTATAAGTGATTGTTGACCTCAGTTGCTGAACTGGCTTATGACTCTTGTCTCTAAGAAATAATAAGACCAACTTTTACACGATGGTGTAGAAATTGGCCTTATTCGAGTTTAATACATTTTCAATGAATATTCTACCGAGTACAATGCACTCCAGGCCATTCTCCAATTGCTGACTATTATTAAAAGAAGTCGATTATTGCCTCTCATTATCGCTCCTCAAATATATCAACTTAATTTGACAATTATATTCCTCAAGCTACAGAAAAAACCAATTATTTTCCGTATTTACCCCATATCTTTATTTTATATGGTATAATTACCATTAATCGGGTAATTTTATCTCATCTAGTTTATAGGAATTTGAAGATATAAAGTCATAAGTAGCAAGATAGGTTTGGTCGACCATCACTATGTTCCAAACATTTTTCTCTTTAATATAAATTTTCACAGGTTCAGCTTCTGGATCGTGAGGATTAACTCCTACAATAAAATAGTCTTTATTATCTTCATTGTGTTTTTCTATCACTTTAATGTATGAGATGACCATTTTATCCGGTTTATAAATATCCATAATTACAAATGATGCTATGATCATCACTCCGATAATGAGCAGGAAAAGAATTTTCTTCTTTCTTGGCACTTCATCACGACTCCTTTTTCTGTTTATTATAAAATAATTTTAGCAAAGGAGATAGTGAAAATGAAATCAATGTCAAAAGTTACAAAATTATTCACGCTGGCTCTGGTATTTTGTCTGACTTTCTCTATGTCATCCTACACTGCAGCAGCAGATGGGGACACACCTTCTCCGAAAACTTACACAGAAGATGAATTGGACCAGATTCTCACAGATTCCGGAATGACAGATCGGGATCTCCAAGAGTTAGATTTCTATGAAAAGGAATTCATTGTTCAATCCTCTGGAGAAGACTTAGAGTTTCTAGGTACAAGTTCAACATATTATATTCAAGATTCTCAAACAGGCGAGCTTAAACCTGTTGGAGATGGGATACAACCACTGGCAATCCCAAGCTTAAAGGTTGAGGCTACGAGTTATGGGGTTGTTGTCGGCGGGGTTCAAATGAGAGATATCTATGCAAGCTTTGAATGGCTGCAAGTTCCTTCTATGAGTCCTACAGGTATTTATAAAGATTCCATTGGTATTTCTCTTCCTGGTGGTTGGGAAATTCAATCAAGTAGGTACTCAGGAGCTGTTCAAGTCAAACTCATTTCTGGTTGGCAACCTACAACTTCAAGTGGTGTAGGGACAAATGGTCAACCATCTGAGCACCACATGTATGGAGCGGTTTGGAATATCGGATCAAGTCATGGTACTCCTAACCCATACAAAGGAACTGTTAAACTAACGGCCAGAAAAACGACTAGCAGTGCATCAAATAGAACTATTGCTACTTATATTCAAGCTCACAACGATCCATTAGGTAATTACCAGGCATCATTTACTTTCGGCCCTCTGAGCATCACGCCGACTCCTTCAAAAGGTAAAGCCGATAAAGCGACCGATGACTTTTCATGGTAAAATGATAAGAAAACAGACCGCCTCCAAATTTGAGGTGGTCTGTTTTTAGTTGTCCCGTCATTTCGGCTTGCAGAGATCTCTATAAAAGCTGCAACGTCAAGATGCCGCCGAGCAAGAGAGAGTCAGCTGAGAACCAAGGAAAGACATGGAGTGGTTTACTGCAACTGCAAAATACATGAAAATCACGGTCTTAAACCCATTTAGGTATGGCATGAATGAAGACATACTTGACTATTATCTTATGTTGATTGTTTAACAAATGTGCTGAAATGTTCCGCTAAAACGCTTGTCGCTCAGCATTATTAGCGTATAATTGAAATATAAATGGTGTTTAAAATGAAATATAAAGGAGCGAATAACTCATGGCGAAATTTAAAAAAGGTCAGAGTTTTAAGAATCAGCGCGTACACGTCGCAGCTGTTTATGATCAAACCGGGAAAGGCATGACTGGCAAGAATGTATCGTTTAGTATTTCAAACGACACTCGCGAAGGGGATGGCATATTTACAGACCCGATGCTTGTCTATGATACATATACCCGAGATGGGAAGCAGCAAAATTCGTTCACGGCAAATTATTCGGCAAAACAATGGGAAGCCATTGAAGCTGCGGCGAATAAAGATGGTGATGCTCTGGTAATTGAAGCGGATCTCTTTGCGAACAAGAATGGCCCTGGCCTCCTGGTGAACACGAACACATTAAAAACACCTGAGATTCCTTTTAACAAAGAAAAGCATAAGGCCAATACGTTAGCCGCACGCGAGGCAAAGAAAGCAGCTATGGCCGAACAGAGAGCAGAACAGGAAACGCAAACAGAGGGAGAAAAAGAACTTTCGGTGTAAGTGGAAGATTAGGATTATTAAAAAGACACGGGTGATTATCGACCGTTGTCTTTTTTTGATTAGAGAAAAATCGATTCGAAAAGATACTTGAAAACATTGACTGTATAGTTATTTGACAATCGATTTTTCTATTAATCCATCCAATGACGTGATATAATGAGGCTAGAACGAAACAAGTCAGATACCATCGGCGAGCTGCCGAAAGAGAAGGGACGATAGAAAAGATGGAAGTGTTCTCTTACAATCGAGCGAGTCTTGAAGGAGTGCGTATACGACGACTCCTTGATGTTCAATACAATGAAAGCCAGCTTGACATGAATGGCCAAACCAAAACGTTCGGGATTTATCCGGTGCCGGCCGTCATGCATAGCCGGGTAAATAAAGTGAAATTTCTATTCAATAGCAACTTGTCGGGGCTAAAACGTCCTCAAATTCACGTTGAAGCAGATGTGGAAATGGCATGGGGAGACTTCGCTGACCACATCTCGCAGCTGAACTTTAAGCATGATAAGCAAGAGCTCCCGCTCACATATGTGCAGCCGCTCGAAGACGACACGCTGAAGGTGTTGATCGACGCTGGGTTGTATCGAGACGATCGATTCGAACTGTTGATGGACAAGCTGATGAACGGGGAGACGTTTGATGCCGAAGGAGACATGAATCTTACATATCTGGACGTAGCGGACGCTGTAGGCTCGGAAAGAACGGTTCCCGTAGTACTGGTTGAACCAGTCAACATTGTGCATGACAAACAAGATCCATCGGAACGTACGAATTTGGCAGATCTTGTTCGTATGGCTGCGAAAAATGCCATCGAACTGCAAAACGAAGGCGTTAAATCGGAAGACTTGGTTCGGACAGAACCTGTAGAAACGAAGGAGATTATGATCGAAACACCGATTCAAGATGTGGTTATGGCCCGCCAGGAAAAGCAGATTATCGATGAAGTAGATGAATCATTGAAAACCTCATCGGAACTGTTTGGCCAAGAAATCGATATCACCGAACAGCTCAAAGGTGTATTGAATTTGGGTCGTTTGAGCGAAGATGATCGTATTCGTGATGTGAAAGAGCGTGAACGTCATGAACAACTGCAAGAGCAGCAGCTGGTAGCGGAGGCGATTGCTCCGGAAGAGATAAGTGATGTCAAAACAATTGAATCCGAACGAGAGCTTGATCCGGATTTATTTGTGGGAGGAATCGGTTCAAGCCGGCGATCGCGGGATCAAAACGATGATCTCATCCGAGATGAAGACGGTCCG
The DNA here is from genome assembly GCF_049893405.1 of Paenibacillus sp. Dod16. Taxonomy (NCBI): domain Bacteria; kingdom Bacillati; phylum Bacillota; class Bacilli; order Caryophanales; family Paenibacillaceae; genus Paenibacillus; species Paenibacillus sp. Dod16. Next base: position 42,629 of record NZ_JBNDYG010000022.1, on the reverse strand, counting down.
AGTATATAAGGAGTTCGTTCCTAATGTGCGTAAGCGATAAGGATTATCCTTATCGCTTTTTTGCGGGAAAGGAGATGCCGCGATGGGTTTGAAGCAAGACATCGTGATTAAAAGTGAATATACCAACAATGCACGCAGCAGCCCTGGGAAAGGATCGAGGGGATCGTCTCCTGGTCAATATGTGATGCGCTATATGGCGCGTGAAGAGGCTACAGAAGTGCTTGCGCCGGTTCGAATGTCGTCGGCGCTTGGAGCTAAAGGTGCTGATGGATATGATAGTGCGGCGTTCACCAGGTATATGGCTCGTGATCAGGCGACCGAGCGTCTGATCGCTAAAGAGGATGAAGATCTGCAGGAAGCGGATGCGTACGGTTCTCCGCTCGTGTTGAAACAAAAATTCCGTCAGATCGATAAGTTGTCGGGGCGAGCGTTCGGGCGGGGTGGGATTAGCTTGACGCATGCGGAGTTAGAAAAATCCTCACAGAATATCCAACAAGCCTTCGATGAAGGGCATTCCGTTCAAAAAGTGGTATTGAGTTTTACTGAGGATTACTTGAGAGAAACCGGTGTACTTGATCCTAAATTCAAACATAAAGGAAGAGGTTCGTACAAAGGGCACATTGATCAGCTCAAGTTAAGGCAAGCCATTATGCAAGGTGTAGAACGGATGACAAAGGCTGGGCGGTTTATTGACCCGGAATGGGTCGGTACAATCCAGCTTGATACGAGTCATGTTCATGTTCATATTGCCCTGGCAGATACCCAGTTTTCGAAGTCGCGAATGAAAAGCGATGGGGCGGATCGAGGAAAAATTAATGAGCGTGAAAAAGCGATGCTTCGCAAAGGTATTCATTTCGCTTTAGAAGACATGAAGCAGTTAAAATCATTCAATAGTCAAGCTTCGGTTGAACGGCGGAACGTCGTCTCTTTCGTCAAGGACTACGCTTACGCGACACTTCATGAAAATTCTCAAATTCAGCTTTTAATCGCCGGGTTGCCAAAGAATAAGAGGGATTGGAGATACGGAACTAATCGAAAATCGATGAAACACTCCAATGCACTTGCTGTACAGATCGTTGAGAAAGTGTTTGCGGAAGAGCCTGAAAAAAGCGGGTATAACAAAGCGATGCAGGCTGTACTTGATTATGCGGATGAATCCAGCTTTAAAAACAAGTTGGATGATAGCGCCAAAAAAAAGCTGATCAAGGAAGGCCGCGATCGGATTATCGAGCGCTCCGTAAACGGGCTATACAAAATGCTTAAAGGGATTGATCCTGCAGAATTGACGACTCGGACGAAAATGACTGACATTCAATCTAGTTCCGATGAGGAACTGGCACAGGCAATTAAACAATCGAGTCAATCTGCAGCATTTGATCCGGCTGCTTTTGAGCTGCGAGTGAGAGGCTACAATAAACGGCAAGAAGTTCACACAGTAAGCGTCAGTACCTTCTATGCGCTGACTACCGAATATGATATCGCCAAAGAAAATAGGCTTACCGATGAAACGTCCCATGTTATGAAACTCTTTTATGAAGAAGAACTGGAATTCCATATGGGGCTCGTCGATAAATACCGGACCTTCTTGTCCTTTCATCATAACAGGGATATGGATCGGGTTAAGCGGTTGAGACCGAGGTATGATTCGCTGGTATCTCGCTATAATCTGATCACCAAAAAAGAATCAGAGACGCAGCGCATGGATCTACAAAGCCGAAATGAGTATGCGCGTGATTTGAGGGCTTACACGTTTGAGTGCTTCAGACAAGGTGTAGGATCGCTGAAAGAGTGGAGGGCCATTACAAAATACGATCGGGAAGCCGGAACGGTGGAAACCCGTTTCGTTCTACCGGTTAGGCCGAAGACGCCAGCTGAAAATTTAACTCCGATTCACTTTGATGCCGTTAAGGCATGGGATGTGCATCACTTAGGGCTCGATTATTATAACAAGCCCGATGCGCGGATCGATACGAAGAATGCGTTAACGTTCGCTGCTGTTTTCGAAGCTCGTAAGCATCGAGTTGAAGCAGCGGAGATTTATGTAAAAGCGACCGGACAGGAACTTCAGGCGCTTACTTCCGCAAAGCGTGATATTGACGACATGGAACAAGCGGTAAAAAAAGCGGTGGATGAAGGGTTGATCCAAACCGTGATGCTTACGGATCTAAGCTCACAGGATGAACGTCAGCTGTACACGATACCGCTCGATCGTTCAGTCGATGTAGCGCGGCAGGTTCGACAAAGCCTGGAGCATGTTGAAATGATGGAACAGATGGAGGAAGAATTGGAGTAATTCATCGATTTTTTATAGTCCGAAATACGTTAAATAAGGATACGAATCTATCTATAATATGATATAATAAGTTAAACATAACACTGAATACACAATGTTTTTGATACAACTATTTCGATATTATGATCACGAATGTAGAAAATATTTGATTTAGGAAGGTTTGAAATGGGAAAGCAAATTTATTTAACAGAAGATCAAGTTGAGTTGCTTCGCCGAATTCTTGCTCCGGAGAATTTTTCATGTGAGACTGAAGATGAAGAACACGACATTAAGATGTACTGTATTCGAGATCAACTTATTGAGAAGTTACAGAAGAGAGGATGAGCGCATGATGTCAAAGGATTTTGCAATGCTGGCTGCTGTAAAGCGATTGGATCAGTACTTCTTGCGAGAATTTGGTAGGTTGAACGAGATTGTGCATGTAGATGATCCATTGATACAAGAGGAACGATCGATCCGTATCTCTGAGTTCAATGAGTTATCTGTTACGTTGAATGAACTGTTTGGTGCACTTACAGACAGTCCGGAGTCGAAGCTGTTTGCAACCTATCAGGAGCAGAAGGGAGAGAGTGATCCCGGAGGTCCGTCTGAAACTGCGGAGTGCGCCGATTTGGTAGGAAGTAATTCCGAAGATATGAAAGAACGAGTTGATGAAGATGCGAAACAAGATCAATGGACGAATGCTTCAGAAATCAGATATACAACCCCTGCGCAGCAGCGCGCCGATCGAATACTCAAAGAATATGCGGAAGCAACACCACGTGATATCGCTCGTCATCTCCCTGAAGATTATCGCCCTTTTGAAATGCTAAACGGGATACCGGAAGCGGCAACGGTGGGCGACTTTGACAGCCATGATGTGAAGCATCCCGCCGAGGCCATCCCGCTTGACGATTATGGGGTACAATCTGCGGCTGTAATCCCAAGAGCGGAAAAGGGTGGCGAAGAAGATTTCAAAGGAACAGATATTGATCTTAATTCTTATTTAACTAGAAGTAGCAGTCCGATTTTTACAGTCGAACTTATGGAGGCGGATATTCGTAAGCTGCGCTCAGATCATATTGAAGACCGGCAAGGTGTCGACATGGAATAAGGACACATAAGTTATTCGGAATTTGCCGATGTATGGCCTCGATTTTGAAGTAGAACAACTTCAATGAATAGGAGAGTGTATGAAATTAAAAATTTTAACTTAGTTGAATGGATCGATCTCATTGATACTTCTTATGAAACGATCAAAGGATCAATTAAAGATTTATATAGACTTAAAAATCAACTGGATAGTGAACTATCAGAGTTGTATGTAGAAAAACTAACTGATTTTTATAGTCAATTTCTCCGTATGTGGGATAAGTATAGTTTAGAGGGATCTGAAACTGAATATCAAATGACTATTCAATTCGTAGTCGATATAAAGAAGTTCATGAACAACTATTCAAATTTGTTATATTTTCAAACTATCGTTAAGGATTTTACCGGAAACGAATTTGACTATCCTAAATGCATACGTGACATGTGGATGATCTTCAAAGAAAAAAACATAAGGGATTTTCATTCAGTTGATGAAGAAGAGATAGAAATTATATACCAAGGAACATAACGAATAAATCCGTGTATTAGAAGCTAACGTATACGGCCACATGGATCAGACATTTTGTGTCTTGTCGTGTGGCCCTTCTCATGGCCTGATATCACATCCCCTGCTTTGAAATATAAATGTGGGGTCCTATAAAGATGACGGTTTCAAAGTTATAGAGGGGGTAACCTTATGGGTCTGACAATAGAAGCGAATAAGTTGCAAACGGTGTACAAAAAAGAAGAGGGATTTGACGCAAAGGAATACCCGTTTCTTGCGAGATACGCCACGTTTATGCTACCACCCAGCCGCCCGGTTCTTGGTCGAGAACACGAGATACGCCGGCTGCTGGCGTCGCTTAACCGCGCAGAGTTGTCTAATGCTTTTTTGCTGGGAGACGCGGGCTCTGGTAAAACGATGCTGGTGCAAGGAACGCTGGCGCGGGATGTTGATCGAATCTACGTTGAAGTAGACCTGGCGAAGATGGCAGCGAGTGAAAACGGGGAGGATGGAGCTACACAAATGGCGTCTAGGGTTAAAGGATTGTTCGATGACGCGGAAAGATTCAAAAGTGATGTGGAGCGAAAGGATGGAATGGCTGAAGCAGGATATTACTCCCGCGAACAATCTTCAGAGCTCGTTTTGTTTATGGATGAATTCCATTTGCTTGTGCAGCTCTCTCCCGCTGCAGCTCAGGCGATCAAGCCGGCGCTTGCTGAAAGCGGACGCCGAGGTATCAAAGTGATTGCCGCTACAACGTTTGCTGAGTTTCACCAATATATCGAAAAAGATCAAGCACTCATGCAGCGGTTGCAGCGTATTAATATCCGCGAACCAGATAAAGAAACGGTGGTTGCCATTTTAAAGTCGATTGCAAAAACGCATAAAGTTGCGGATTTTATCTATGATGACCATTTATATGATTTGATTTATGAACTAAGTAACCGGTATGTGCCGGCGGATTCACAGCCGCGTAAAAGTATTCTGATGCTCGATAGTATGATTGGCTGGATGCGTACGTATCCCGATGAACACAAAATGGACAGGAAGCTTCTCGGTGATGTGATACACGATAGTACGGGGGTTCAGGTCTCATTCCAGGTTGATGGCCGGACAATTGAGGAGCAGCTCAATGATCGTGTCTTTTCTCAAAAATTCGCGATGAAAACATTGGAAAACCGACTGCAAATTGCGGTGGCTGATCTACATGATAAAACGCGTCCGATATCCAGCTTTTTGTTTACTGGGCCCACAGGTGTCGGTAAGACCGAAACGGCTAAAGCGCTCTCTGGGCTCCTGTTCGGGGATGAAAGAGCATTGATTCGTTTCGATATGTCTGAGTATGCTCTAGAATCTTCCCTTAATCAATTTCGTGAGGAACTGACAGATCTTGTTTGGAACCGATCGCATAGCATTGTGCTTCTGGATGAAATCGAAAAGGCACACAAGTCTATTACACGATTATTGCTTCAAGTGTTGGACGATGGCCGGCTTTCGAATGCACAGGGAAGAGAAGTTACTTTCCTTAACACCTATATTATTTTAACGACAAACGCTGGTAACGAAGTCTATAAGGATATTGCCCATTATGCGTCAAGCGATGATGGCTCAGATGGTTTGCAAAAGTATCAGAAAGTTATTCGGAATTCTTTGATAAATCATAATTCGTTTGCGCCGGAAATTATCAATCGTATGAATGCCATTATTCCTTTTCAGCCTCTTTCCGAACGAACGTACGAAAATATTCTTACTAAAAAGCTTGAAGATCTGCAAAAGGTAGTTTACCAAACGCACGGCGTCAATCTTTTGATCGATAAAAAGGTTGTAACGTATTTGGTTCAGGATGTGTTCGACGTTGATACAAATTCTGGAGGAGCGCGGGGATTGGTTGCTTTGATGGAAACACATGTTGTTGCGCCGCTTTCTCGATATATCAATAATCATCCGGATGCTAAGAATATAGGCGCATACGTCAAAGGTGAAATGGCGATCGGCAATAAAAGCAAGCTAAAATCATCTGCTGTTATTGAAATCGGGACCGTTGATATTAAGAGAATGAGACGAATGTCAAACTAGATTACTCTAAATGACACTCGCATTAATAAGCCGAAAGACCCAACCGGCCACAAAAAAATAATATATATTATTGATAAAACAATCTAAAAACGTTGTCTGCACAGTGAGTTGATTATTGTATCCATATATTTTATGTGATAGAATAATTCTAGGCATTATGGCGTGTTTTTTGTTTTAAATAAGGGGGAACAAGTAAGATATTGTGCGGTTTGGATTGATAGTGTTTATGTCTTGGCACTATTGAGGTACAAGGATCACTGATGGTACAGATAAACAGCAGATTGACACTTGCGATGCTTACGGAATTCCTGATGTATTTGATTAAAAGGGAGAGAGGGTTCGTTTAATGGGATTATTCAGACGAAACAAAAGAGATAAAGCGAGCGATACTGAAGAAAGTGCGGTGGCGGTCGCGGTCGCGGATAATGATGTTGATGAGAGATCCGGAGATAAAGGATCAAAACGTTTGGGTCTCGGTGGGAAGAACACCAAAAAAGATAAGGGCAAAGGAAAGCTTTTTGGTGGCAAGCAAAAAGATATGACACTGGTTGAACGAATGCAGCTCGAAGAATCTGTTGCTGCATCATCACTGGACGTTCTACATGAATTGGTGAGAATCGGCAACTCTGCGATCCGTGAAGTAGATGATGGTCTGTTGATTGTCGTTATTACGAACGACATGCTTGTTGCATCCGGTGTAGACTCATCTGACGAAGAGTTCGGATCTTTTGCAGAAGCGCTTCTTTCCGAATCGATTGAATCCATCACATTAGCAGATGACTTGGAAAATGGAATTATTGGTATCATTCCTTCCAGTGAGACGTTGATTACTCTTGACGAATTTGAATTTATTCACGATATGCCACTTCAATGGGCGATTGTTCCTTTTGATTTAACCGATGATTCCCAGTTGATCCTACTCGATTCGACGGTTCATCTAGACCGTTTGATAGAAATTGCTAAATCCCCATCGATTGAGCTTCATGTGAAAGGTAATGAAGTTGTAGATAGTGGAGATAACGAGCGGACCTGGCAGAATGAAAGCTCTGAACAGGAGGATGAAGACCAGGACGTCGGGGATTATGACGGTGATGAAACATCATCGTACAGCTCTGCGGATGATGCGCATTTTGAATCATTCGATCCTTTTTCGGCTGAAAACAACGTTGGATTTGGTGTTTCAAGCGAGGAAATGGATTCTCTTCTTTCCGGTGGCCACGATGAATTTTCTGACGGTGATAATGAATTTGAGGAATTCGAGGATTTTGAGGAATTCAATACCGGTCAGGAAGAGGAAGAAGTATATGGCGCAAGGGAAGAGCAAGAGCTGGATGTTAGCGGTGGGTATGCTCCAAGTTCAAGTGATCAAGCATCCAGCATGACGGCTGAGGAATCAAAATCAGTTGTCACCAAGGCGCTGGAACATTCATTTAACAATTCCGAGTTGAATTTATCCATCGATCTTAGCAAGTTTGATGATTACTTTGCTTCTTTTTCAGTAGTTAGGTTCGATGAAAAACCAGCTGACGATAGCGAACTTCAACGTGTGGTTTCAAATTTTCGTAAAGATGCTAATGTGGAGATTTCGAAGTTTCACGAAATTGAGATTTCCATGTTACGCAATAATTACATTACAAACCTTCGCGATATTCATGCTAAATTAATAACTTCTCTTGATCATAATGATAATGGTACTGTATACGGAAGACGTTTCAATGAGATAGATACGGCGTTTGATGCTGCTATGTCTGATATGGATAGGCTGATAGCTGCCGAAGTTAAAAGTATTCATGCTACATATAACGAAGAACGGGAAGCCTATGGAGAAAATGCGAAGCGTGAGGCACTGGCAGTTTATGATACTCGGTACCGAGACGAGCGAAATCGCAAGATCGAGGCCGTCAAAGACACTCTAAAGAGTGAGATTAAGTCGAATCGAGACGTAGCTCGTGGTGAACTGTACAATGATCGCCGTACTGTCGCGAGCAGCTTGTTTGATAAGGCTACTACGCACCTCCTGAAGAGTTTGCATGAAGACTATCAAACCATCATGGAAAAAGAACTGCACATGTACGATGCTTTCCGTAAGCAGATCGAAATGTACTTGCGTGAGCATTTTGCCGATGAGGTGCTTCGGGCAAAAGCGGAAGTCGAAAGACTCAAGCAGAATGAAGAGGCTGATTCCGTACGTCGTGAGTACGAACTGATGCTTGCGACAAAAAATAAGTCGCTTGCAGAGGCGGAAGAGCAATCACAAAAAGCGCTTCAGCTGTTGGAAGTCAAACATCAAGATCAGATTAATGAATTGAAAGCTGACTATGAACATAACATGGACCGTGAAAAAGAAGATAATAAAAATTTGCGGGAAATGCTGCAACAAGCAAATGAGAGTATCACTAGAATCGGAGAACAAAAAGATCGCGAGGTTAAACACCAGTTGAAGGTATATGAGGACCAAATCGAAGCACAGAAAAAAGAATTGGCTTACGCGAATGATCGGGCTGGCAAAGGTCTTAAGCAATCGATGTTGGTTTATATCGCGATCGGATGTGCTGCCCTTGCGATTGGAGTCCTCTTTGGTTTCCTATTTGGTGCGAACTCAACTCAGCAGCAAATGCCTGTCGCGCCTGCGGCACAGGTACAGCCGGTTGGCACCGTTGATCGAGCTGACATTCCATCGATAGGCATGGAGCCTATAAACGGCAGCGCAGCCTAACGCTTACGTTTTGAGCTTGAACCGCTCCTATTTGGGGCGGTTCTTTATTTTCAGGCGTCCTGCAGTAAATGTTGTCCAATAAAGGAATCGGAGGAATTCTCAATGTCAAATGCAATTGAGATTTATATTTGCACTATTTGCAATAGCTATTGTGATGGTGAAGAATGTTTCTCGTGTAATGAAATGTCTGGTGTTCTCACTGAACTGGAAGATACCAGCGAACAGGATCTAGCCTTAATTAAGCAAACTATTTCTACAAATGAGAATGTAAGGCTATACCTGAGTTCTTTTGGTGATGCACCTGGAGAAATTGCTACCATCGATTATGGGACAGACAGCTTGCTTTCTCTCCTTCAGATGAATAAGTTCGTATTCAATAAAATCTCATCCGTATTGGTTAAAGGACAAATGCAAAATTGCCTGGGGATAGCTTTTCTGAATCCAGTAAAGATTCAACATAAAGACCTATCTGATCTAGAACCTATCTATGGCATTATGATTTTCACAGAGTAAACTTGATACGCTAAAAGATCACGTTATCTCATCGATTTAGCACCTATGTCAGTCTCAATTTTTTTCGATAGCTATTGTTCTAACAAATAAAGGGGTGGTTTCGTGGCGAAGAAAAAACCATCGAAAAATTGGAATCAGATTAAGAACCAGAAGTATAAAGAGCGCGTAAAAAACCGCGAAGTCCATGAGACGCAAAATATGAAGCGCGGTGAACGCGGTGAAGTCGATAAGCCGATCAAAGAGCGAATTGGTGCTGTGTTTTTCGCGTTAATCTTTGCTGGTTTGGGTTATGTGGCTGGCATCATCGTTGCGATCGGTTGGCACTTCTATCAATATGTCACATCATCGGGTGGGGCCTCTTTTTTTGATTTCGATGCCAGCGAGCTCACGGTTTATACGAGTACGCCGCTGTTTTTATGGACTGGTTTTGTATTTCTGATGGCTTGGCTGATACTGAACGACCGCATGATGGCATTATGGCGGTCTAGGAACAGCATGATTGATTCCACAGATATCAATACATACGAAAATGATCAGCATATTGCCCTTCCGGAAGAAATGCGGAGAATGTATGACTGGTTTCCGGATGCAGGTGCCGAGTCAAGCGTCCAGGTATCGAGCATGCTCAGTCATGTCATGCTTAGCAACAAGGGGCTCAAAAGTATCGATATGATTCAGCGTTACAAGGAAGACGTTGTCGAGGACGGCGTCATTGTCGCCTATAAAGGTGAGGTTATGTACGATGCGAGCGGTCAGCCCATATCAAAAAAGATGCCTATCATTGATGAGGAGTTTGGACGCGATCTATTCACGGCCAGCGGCATACCGCTATCTGAAAAAGAGATTCGGACTCCCGTTGATGTTCGTAAGATTGAATATAACGAAATCGATGATTCGGGGAACCGGAGCGACCGGGATAAGCAGCCCTACGATACTGTAGCGGATTTGATCAATAACGACTGGACGTTCCTGGATCATGAAGTACAGCGGCCTGCCGGAGCGTATCTGGTGGATACCGCGCCAGTCAATACGATGGTTCTGGCGATCACACGTGCGGGTAAAGGTCAGACGGTTATTGAACCGACGATTGATATGTGGACCCGTGAAAAACGCAAAAATAATATTGTGGTCAATGATCCAAAGGGAGAGCTCCTTGTTAAATTTTATATTCCCGCTACGATTCGGGGTTATGAGATTGTCCAGTTCAATTTGATTAACCCGCTGAATACGGATATTTATAATCCACTTGGTTTCGCTGCCGAAAGTGCCCGAGAGGGTAACTTCACGAAAGCAGCATCGTATATCGAAAATATCGGTGATATCTTCTTTCCAAAGGAAGGTGCCGATGATCCCATGTGGCCAAACGCGGCGAACAACGCATTCAAACGTTCGTCTTTTGGCCTGATCGATTTCTACCTGGAAGAAGAAAAGCGAATCCGCAAGCAGGCTGAACTTGAGGGTTGGCCTGAAAAAATATTGATGCAGAAGTTAGATGACATGTGGGGGGTCGTTACACTTTACAACGCATATCAGCTTTTCGTTGTACTATCGGCAAAAAAATCAACGGATGTAGAGACGATTCATATCGATGAAGATGATTCGTCAAAGGAAAAGGACTTCCTAACACTCTTTTTTGATGCGACGGCAAAACTTCCGCAAAATGAAATGCGGAAGCTGGTTCAGAATACGGACAATGCCCTTCGAGCGATGGCCGGATCAGACAAAACGATTGCATCGGTATACGGGATTGCTCTGACAGCAATGTCATTTTTCACGGACCCTACGATCTCGACGTTAACAAGCGGTAAACCTTCTCAGAATTTCGATGCGAAAGGATTATCCTTTCCGCGCCGCATTGGCGTTCGGTTCGCTTCAGAATATTTGGAGAAGCATCGTTTAGTTGGTTTGCAGTCTGTTTGGTCGGCGTATGAGGACCCGAAATTTGAAAAGCAGCTGGATCAAAAATTATTTGGCCACACGCAAATCATTGACCGCGAAGGCTGGGCACGGTACTTCTTCGATGGTAAATTTTCAAACCGGAAAAGTTATGTCAAACTTGAAATTCGCAATCCGAAAACACAGCTGCTCGTGCGTACATTTTATTTTGAAGTGGAGCTGACGTATAAAACGGATCTATCCGGTCGCCGGTATGTCAAAGATCCCGTACTGAATAAAAAGATCATTAAAGATGGAGCGCTTCGTGAAATGCGGTTCAATCGAAGAAAAGGGGAGTACGAATATAAAGACACACTGGTGAAACGTCGGTATCACGATCTTTTGAACCCGGAGCTTGGCGAGCAGGTCGTCGAGATTCCTGCGTTTAGCCAGAAGACGGTGAAATACACGGAACGTCCGAAAGCGATCTTCTTTATTACCCCGCCGCACCTGATGAGTTATGCGAAATTGATTCTGATTTTGATTAAACAGATGGTCGACGTGAATTTTGAAGGTTCGTATATGACCAAAGACAACCAGAAACCGCTCTATAAGACTCGCTACATGCTCGATGAGGTCGGGAACTTGCAATCGGAGGGTAATGGTATTCCGGCCCTGCAAACGATGCTCTCAATCGGTCTGGGACAGGATCAGCAGTTTACCCTGATTTTGCAGACGCTGCAGCAGCTGCGGGATGTATACGGGGAATCCGTTGATAAAATCATTCAAGGTAACACAGAGAATATCGTCTTTCTAAAATCGACCGATGATTCGATGATTGATACGCTTGTAAAAATGAGCGGCACGACACACGAATCTAGGGTCGATCAAAAAACGGTCACACGAGATAATGAACGGATTTTGAATCAGAACGAAGGCAAGATTAGTTACACCATGCAGACCAAAGAGCGCCCGGTCCTTCAATTTAATGATTTTATGTTTATTGAGGCACGCAACTCGATCATCATTAAGGCCGGGACGAGCCCGATCTGGAACCGTAATGAATCAGCCTATCCAATGTCGTTCCGTCTCTTTCAAAATCAAATTAGCTTGCCAGGCAAAAAATTCAGCCTGCAGACAATACCGACGAATTCATCCGCTAAGGATTTTGATGTCAGAAAAAACCAGCCGGATTTCTTTAACATGTTGGAACAACGCCTGAAACAGGCGCGGATGGCCGATATGATGAAACAGGCGTATTTGGATGCATATGATCTCAGTGAAACGGATTTGATCCGCCTGGATCAAAACGTCGTAGCGGATGATATCATGCATGCGATTAACAGCCGGCTTTTTAACATTTCACATCGACCTGCAGCCAGTGCAGATTTCCATGATGATATGGAAAACATACCGGCTATGGATGAGTTCGGTGACATTTTAGATACAGCGGTTGATAACGTAGAGGTCGCGCAAGAAGCAGCTAAAGCGCAGAGCATGCAAAGCGAGCACCAGCAAAAACGGTATGGCGGCGGCCAAATAAGCCGTGAGGATTTGATCTCGATCGGCGGCCAGGTTAACCGGCAGCTCGATAAGGTATTGGCAACGGCGTATGCGGAATCAAGAGTCTATTTCGAAGACGCCCCGGGATTTCGGACGAGGGAGAACGGGGAACTGGAAAGCGATAGCGGCATGCTGTATGTTCGGAGCTCAATGGGTTCAAATAAAGGCGACATAGATGCCCTGCACGAAGCGGAGCGCAATGAGGAGTCCCGTGTATTCGGTGAGGGATATACCGGAAAAGAAACGTTTTATGAAGTCACAGATTCGTTTATCAAGTATTTATCCAGTCTAGATTCATGGAGGGATCTCGCGCAGGGTCGCTTCGATCAAGAAGTAAATCGTGCGTATCAACGTCATATGCAATAAGTCAAGGAACAAACGAATCGAACCTACGTTTGAGTTCGTGATTTTGTTCCCTGAGACAACAGAATGTTTAACAAATGCAAGGGAATGAGGAGCGAAAGCTCCTTTTTTCTATGGTATAATATACCTATAGAATTGTGTTGAAAACGCTGACTGCATAGCGATACGTGTGAGATTTTCGATGTGAAAGGGGTTTGGGAAAATGATTGGAAATTATGGAGAAAATACAAACGATAGACGTTATCGCGATCTTGCGGAATACATAACGATGCGAATGCTTTCTCAGGTTATACCTGATTTAAAAATGAAAGGTATCACCGCCACAGCCTCCATGATGCAGGGGTTTAGAGACAACTGGGAACAGAACGGGGTACGCTTTGATTTCACCACCATGCGCGTAAGGCCGAGCGATGTCATCCGGCTGCTGCGGGGGACCGGGGCTACCTCTTTCGGAGAGATCGGAGATAATGATTCACTCGAAGCCGGCGTGGCTGATTTTTGGAAAAAATGTGTGGTGGAATATGATGATGCTGCTGAGAAAGGAAACTTTCTGCATGTCGTAACTGATCCGGAAATTCGTCAGTTTGTTCTCAGTAATGGCCAGGCGCCTATGAGTAAAGCGTTCTTTGTACATCGGGGGAAATCGCTGAGAGAAATGAATCCGGGAGATTCTGTTACTTTGTATGATCGCTTTGATGTGACGTATCAATATACGAGCCGCGTTACGGCCGGTGTAGCACCGGAGCGTGAAGGGTTTAATCAAGCAGGTGTGGCACAGCCTACTGACCGGACAGCGGCGCAACAAGAGCAAACAAACTCAGGAGCTGCCACAGTCCCGGGAACAGAAACTGGCGACAGTGAAAGTGATAAGGAATTTGTGAGCGGAGAGATGCTTCTTGGCTGGCATGGTGGAGTCTTTGAACAACGCGAGTATCGAGGACTTCGTCATGTGATAGGGGCTTATCTTACCAAAGCGGATGCCGAGGAAGTGGCAAAGAATATTGACAGCAACTTACTGTTCGATGCTGAATTGGCGCACAATAGTGCAGATCTTTTAAAGCATATGCGCTCAAACGGGTACGATTTCAGCGTTCGGGATAACGGAAACCGAAATCAAATCGAAGTTCGGATGATGGTTGGCGACCGGACGAATGTCCGGGTGTTTGATACGGAAGCAAACGGCAGTTATATTGGCCGGATCTATGACGCATCGAACGCTTACTATTTCAACGTGAAAGGTTCGAGAGACGTAAAAGAAGCCACAAAGTTTACGGCTGCTGACTCGATTGCACTGCTCGATTATGTGACGGGTAACAAAACGGGTCGGGTTACAAAGTCCTTAAGTACGGATTCCAGTAGCGTTCAGATTACGGGAGTGGATTCAAAAAAATCACTTCAAATCAAGCCGATTTCAGGACGGTACCGCTCGCTCGTATTCACAAGTGAAGTTGAAGCTCAAGTGTATATCGAAACGGCCATTTCGGAGGCTCAACGATCCATTAACAATCAGTTTAAAGCGGACGAGCTTCAAGCATTAATTGACAAAGCTTTGGATGACGATGACATGTTGATTACAGGTCCGGAATTTCAAGGAGAGCTGGCCACGTTGTTCTCATCGGATGACATGATTCGGGAAGCACAGGAGCGAGCAGCCATGATGGCGTACCATTCGGAGGATGGCGGCCGTGAGTATCTGGAACGGATTCAAAACGAGATCGTCGGCAATTTCGAAGAGGGATTCAATCCGGAAGTTGTGATGAATCACATGATGCAAACCGGACGAGGTAATGAACGAGATGCGATGATGTCGGCTCTGAAGAAAGTCAAATACGATTTGTCGAAAATTAAGGGCAATGATTTTGCAGTTGGGGCCACGCGTGATCGCTTGATTGCATTCAACCCCGAAACGGCCAAAACCATTGATGAGATCGATAACCCATTGCTGAAGCAGGCGCTTCAAACTGTTCACGATACGCTAAGAGCGGGTGGTGTGATCGGCGATCAAGGGTTTGGTTCTGATCCGTCGGTGAAAATTGACGAGAACGGCATCATTCAATGGGAAGGGAACCGCCGGACAGGTTCCTCTAAAGAATCACAAAGATGGCAAAAAATCAGCGGCGAAGTCGGACAGGTTTTCGTTCCGAACGAGCACGGCATCATCGAAACCAAATTCCAGGGTGGCAATAACTACGGGATTGTACCAGGATATACGGGCTACTTTTCTTTTGAAGGTGACTATGAAGACCGGATGAGTCGGTTTAGGGTCAAAGGTTTTGAACGGCACTTGACCGAGCAACTTCGTGCGCAGGTCACCCATCAGCTGACGCGGCCTTTTGACCGGACGATCGGTAACATTCCGACAACACTAGATGCAAGCAGCATCAATGGACTGTATCACGGCGATGTTTACGGGAAGCGTGTTGAACTGGATTTCATGGAAGTGAACCAGCTCAATATGGAAACCAAGATAGCAATTCTGAAAACACTCTCGAATCGAGTTCGTTTCGATAACCAATTTTCTGAGCACGCAACAACGAGTGCAGAGACACAGGCTAAGCGCGATCAAGGCGCTGGAGATGATATTGCTTCCTTTAGCTATTGGAAAGCTGCAGGCGAAACCAATATGCGGGTGCTGAGCAAGGACCTTGAGAATTATGCCGACATGACCATGACGGGTACCGGTAAAACACAAGGGTTGATCTGGTATTTGGTGGATGGTGTAGAACTGAATCCGGATGGCAGCGTGACTCCGTCTCAGGGAATCAAAACAGAAAGCGGAAAAGTTATTCCGGATAGCACAGCCCTTCAGAAGCTTTCGTATTTCGATAATAAGGACCATAACGCGTGGGATCGTAACCAAATGTCGTCGAATCAGTTGATGACGGCGCTGAAGGTCGATGAAGGTGTCGGCACGGCATTGATGAGTTTCGGTGGCTGGACGTTCGACGACAGTTACGCCGTTTCCAAAGAATTTGCGGAGCGTAACAAGATATTCGGTAATACACCAAATGATGAAAGCATGGATGTATTGAAAGAAATAGTAGCTCACATCGCGAATGGCGGTGATAAGCACGAGATTTTGAGTGGTACAGGCATGATGTGGTCGGATGAAGTGCTGGCTGAGGGAGTGCGTGCCTGGAGTGCGGATCAGGACGTGGACGTTTCGTTCGACGCGTTCCTGGAAACGCACGGCAAATTCCGTCCGCTGCAACGTGGAGATAAGTTGTCTGACTTCGGCGGGAACAAAGGTACGATTGGTATCGTGATTGACCGGCATATGTCCGATGATGAAGCGAAAGCGCAGAAACTCGATAAAGAAGTACGCTTCTTACGTGCGAACCCAGATCTGGACGTCGTGAGCGCTCCGTATTCCATGCTCTCGCGCCATAACGCAGGTGTCGTGAAGGAATTGATGAGCGGGGAAGTAAAAGACCTTGTAGACCCGGATACGGGCGAAGTATTCAAAGCGGCGATGGGTCGCCTGAACATCATTGTGACGGATATGAAGGTCGACGACAAAACGCATGCTTACAGCCGTGAAGACGTATTGAATGGGAAAGGCCGTAAAGCGAGTGGGCAGCTTGCCTGGGCGCTTGGATCGAAAAATGCGACGGGTATCTTTAATGAGATTTATGGACGCAATGACGCTGCGTGGAGCACGTACAGGGAGTATCTCATCGCAACTGGTCTCGACATGAAGCCGGATGGCACGATCGTAAATGGTTATCAGCCTCATGCAGCTGAGGAGCGGAATCATTTTCAGTATGATCCGAATACGGACGCATCCAGCTTCCTCGATCAAATCAAGTCTCAAGGGGGCTTCCTGGATGTCCCATTTGAGGTTACGTTCCAAACAGGGAAACCCACATCCGAAATCCCCGTATTGTCGGCAAGCTTGCGACAAAATGTTGAACTGATTGATGGTTCGATGCGACGTTCGGATTTTACAAACTATTACGTCAATATTTATCAGGCCGTTGGAGAATATGAAGCAGCGGTAGATGATGAAGGGCGTAGGAGAGCTCAAATGAAGGCACAAGAACAATTCGATAAAATTCAATCGACTATCGTTGATCGTCAGTTTAACGGTGGCCATAACGGAAAGCACAGTTTCCTGCGCGACAAGATCATGGGCAAAAAACAAAGTAATTCGGCGACAGCCGTTGCGATGGTCGATCCTCGACTTGCCATTGGCGAAGGTGCAATGAATCAAGAAATGATGGATTCGCTGAATGCAAAAGAAGGCGATATCATCATGGGATGGCGCGATCCGGTTTGGCGGGACGGAGCGATCCGGGCCTTTAAAGTCGTTAAAGATGATACGGTTCATGGTATTGCGATTAACCCTATCGCGGATAAATCGCATGACATGGATTTTGACGGAGATACGATGGGTCTGGTTAAGTTCGAAACGGCTGCGGCGAACCGCGATCTCGTCGAGAAATTCTCCCATTGGGCGAACATGATCGACAAAGGGAGCGGAAAAAACCAATTGTACTATCAGACGGGTATGGATCTGGCGAGTGCGGAAGCGAAAGCGACTAAGCTCGGCGATTCATCAGTGGAAGAACTGTACAACCGTGTGAAGGAAAAGGCGACTTCGAATGATCCGAAGGTGCTGCAACAATCGCTTCGTGACCTAACCGCATACAGTCATAAATGCTTCCGCGAACATGGTTTTGGTGGAGACTTCGTATCGCTGGCGGATGACAAGGCTGTTCATCGTTCGTTTAAGCAGATGGTCGATAACAAGGCGAAAGGTAGTAAATCAAAACTTGAAGATTACATGAAATATCATATGGGCATGAAAACGGATCGTGACGCTCGGGAAATCCAATACGCGACAGGTGTTAAGTCCGACGATACAGGCCTTGCTGGCGCGTTCAGTCAAAAGCTTGTTTCGATCATGCGTAATGATAACATCACGGCGGCACTTGAATCCATGTATCCACTGACCCAGGGAACACTGCAAATCAAGCACGATGCAGAGCATGCTCGCACGGTCAATGAAATTCTGACAGAGGATATGAACAAAACGTTCCGTGGTAAGGATATCACTAATCCGAAACGTTCGCTTACGCCGCACACATTTAAAACGCAGCTCACAAGTATTATGGAGAACAAGATGCGGGTTGACGTTAACGAGGAGTACATTCAAGCGGTTACGGATACGCTGACCTATCAGGGTCAGATTATCCCGCTTAAGGATGCTATGGCACTCAAGGGTTCCCCGATGGACCGTGTAGCATATGGCGGCGGTTATGAGGAGCTGAAGCGGCTCGCAGATAACGGGGAGTCACTTCTGCAAGGGGAGCAAAATAAATTGTTTGCCCCGTTCTCGATGCGAAATGCGAATGAGCAAACGAAACTTGCGAAAAAAGATACGCAGCGTGTGATTAGACCGTCGATTACGCAGCCTGCTGCCCAGTTGGGTTCGGATGTTGTAGAAGTAGAAGAAGTGGGAATGACTCTTTAAAAAAAAGCGAGCTGGTGTAAACTCCATCCGCTCGCTTTTTTTGTCCATATTACTCGAAAAAATACATCAAAACATTGATTGTATAGTATTTTGTAAAGAACTTGTCTGTGATATACTCGAAGAAAGCAACTTACCAATCTAAGGAAAGGCGTCTAGTTCATATTAGCGGAAAGAGGGGGATAGTTTTGCGACATCGCGCTGAAAGAGCTGATGTTGGCCAGCGGATGGATTGAGATACCAAGAAGAAGAGATAGACAAACCTAAAATTCGGGGCACAGAGGCACACCCCCGTTTTCCTTAAAGGAGAATGAGATGAAATATTCAATTAAATACAGCCTGCTTCTATTTTTTATCGCTTTTGTTTCTAATATGCTTCTGCAGCAGCAGGCAAATGCAGCTGCTAATGTTGACTTCATTATCTCGCCTGTAAAAGAAGTGGAACAATCAAGCGGATATTACCGGGATGAGGTCAGCGGAGGGGAAACGAAAAAGTACACTGTTTATGTGAAAAATCTTATTAATAAACCGATTGATCTTTGGATCTATCCAGCCGACGCAGCACCAAATGTCAATGGAGGAAAGAGTTACACGATGAAAGGCGAAAAAGCCAGTTCTGTTGGTTCCTGGATCTCGCCTTCGAAAGAAGAAAAAGTTCATCTAAAGCCGCTTGAAAAGAAGAAATTTGTCTATACCGTGAAAGTCCCTAAAGATCTGAGTCCAGGGGAATATGTAGGGGGAATAGTTGCGGAGCAAATTCCGGAAGAGGACGAGAAGGCAGTTGAGGCAAGTAAAACCCAAGCAGTCTTGTTAATTGAACGGATTCCGCGACTCGGTGTTCAAATTGTGATGGAAAAGCAGAAAGAACTAGCTACCCATGATATGAGCATTGATGATTTTAAGCACAGCTACATAAGTAACGGCTACTCGCAGCTGACAGTCAAGTTGACAAACACAGGGACGATCCTGCAACGCCCTCATGGCGTGATCCAAATTCGAGACGCGAGCGGTAAAGGCATCTTCAACCAGGCCTATGATGCCGGACCGAGTGAACAGTCGATCTATGCTGCGAAAACGGCTGATATGGTCTATTACATAGAGGACCAAATCTTGTGGCCAGGTGAGTATACAGCCTACTTTGAAGCTAACTTCAACGAAAAAAAGGTATCA
The DNA here is from genome assembly GCF_049893405.1 of Paenibacillus sp. Dod16. Classification (NCBI taxonomy): domain Bacteria; kingdom Bacillati; phylum Bacillota; class Bacilli; order Caryophanales; family Paenibacillaceae; genus Paenibacillus; species Paenibacillus sp. Dod16. The sequence goes on along the minus strand of NZ_JBNDYG010000022.1, from coordinate 23,011 downwards.
AGAACCTTTAACTTTACGGTCACTGAGGCCGAAGCGCAGAGGGCACAAGAAAGTCTGAGTAATGCAGGACTTTTAGAGGGTCGTGGCATTTGGGATTGGCTGAAAAATCATCCATGGGTCATCGTTTTGTTTGCTGTCTTACTTTTTCTAATATTAGGATCGTTAATTTTCCTTTTGATCCTTTTATTTAAAAGAAAAAAGAAAAAAGAAGAAGATGAGAAGAATCGCCGGCGGCCGGCGCATCAACCTGTTCGTCGTTCCACTCGCCGCCCTCAACATTAGTGCTTTTTCTCCAGGAAAGGTGGTGGTTTCGATGTGAAGTTCGTTCCGGAAGCGGAAGGTTTAGAACAAAATAAAAGGAGACGTGAAGGCATGAAGCGATTTTTGTTTTCCGGATTGTTAGTTCTTGCGTTGGCACTACCAACGGTGGCTTCGGCTCAAGAAGTTGAAAAAGAAGTACACGTGACTGGTGGAAATCTCTTGGTTACTCAATCCAATATTAAATTTTCGGATATTACGCTTGCCGTTCGCCAACAGCAACAATCACAAGCGGTCGTCACATCTCGTGTGATTGATGATCGGGGTAATGGCAACGGTTGGGTCGTAAGCCAGTCTGCCACAGATTTCGTAACGACACTCAATGGACAGGATTTTTATATTCCTATTGATGCAGTGAAAGTGACGGCAACATTAAAAAACACGATCTCAGGAATGCCACTTGATTTCTCTCACGGCGGACATTTAGCCCAAGATCAAGTGTTGTCGAACAAAGATATGCCTATTTTCTCAGCAGCTGTAACCACAGGTCAGGGTGCATATGATTTTGAGCTCCATTACACACTATCTCTTCCTCAGATCATTAGAGCTTCTGATGGTAAAGAAATCGGTGTGGTCGCAGGTACGTATAAATCTACATTTACAACCACGGCAACCTCGGGAATTTAAGGAGATCGATACGGAAGGGATATATCCAGAAGAAAAGTAAGGCTCGATTTGGTTGTAAATAATGAAAACAGTTTTGAGAAACTAAAACATGGAGGTCTTGGTACATGACGAGTGAAAAAGCAGTACATAAGCCAAGGAGAAGAGGCACTAGACGAGCGCTAACCATTGCACTAGCGGCAGCTTTACTAATTCCTAGTGTTTTAATGCCTGGTAAGAACACGATACAGGGGGCAGGGCATGCCAATATCGAAGACATCGTGTACTATTACGAAGATCAACAATCAAGTACTCGTGCTTATCTAGCCTTGAGTGATGGTAGGAAGATACTCTTTAGAGACAGGGGAGAATACTCCATTCCAGTTGATAAAGATAAGCTAGACGAAATAGGCGCGGATATTAAAAAGTATATTTCGCAAAGTGCCGATAACAAAGGCGTAGGTATGCGACTGATGTTTAACGGAGATTTTTACTACCGGAAAGATTCGGGTTACAATCCTGCGAATTCTTTTGAAAAGATAGCGTCTGGGTGGACCGATTTCGTCTACAATTCTGAAGGTTATAATGCATATACCTTTTATGGTCTGACCGCAGATGGCAGGGTAGAGGCCACAGGGGCTGGAACTTACGGACAATTAGGTAACGGGGTTAAATCAGATACGACTGTTCCTGTCGAGGTTGTAGATCCTGATCTATTCGATACCCCCCTAACAGGGGTTAAGAAAATGATACAAGTCGATAGAAACGTTGTTCTATTTGTTACTGATTCGGATGTATATAAAATCGGTCGCGAGTTTGGTGATACTTCTTATGCTAATGCGAAGCCGGTGAAAATAACATCGATGTTTCCGGGATTCTCCGGTCCAAGTACGTTTGATATGGGCTATATCGATGAAACATCCTACGGGACAAAGCAAATATCGTACAGCACGGACAATACTCGGATCGGGATGCGTTATTTCAAAGTCAACGGAAGCTATTACACATTGAGGGATACTTCAGTAGCACCGAACAATACAGATCGTTATACACCGGGAGCTACGGCTGAGATCAGTACGAAGACTTTATATCCCTTTAACGGCGATCCAACGACCATGAGTAGGGAAGTTTCAAATTTGTCGGATTTGACTGATGGCAGTATCAGTAGAACAAGTAATACGTTCATGCACTTAGATGGCAGTGGTAATCTGAAAGCATGGGGTCTTCCTGCCAGTAGGATAGGTGCCGATTTCTCTGCAGCGGACTACACAACGACCGAATCGACTGTGATGACGAATCTGAAAAAGTATACGGTTAACACGAACCGTGAAGTGTCTCTGGTTGCGGGTTTGGGTACTAATGGTAATGTGTACGTGATTGGGAGTAACGGTAACACAGCGTACAACGGCATCGTATACGGTAAAGGGATAACGGGTATTGCGGGTAGAATCGAAACACAGACAAGATTATCTGGACCAGATGGAGCTATTAAAGATATTACTGATCTGGCGTTCGGTACAAAATCACTTTACTTGTTGAAAAATACAGGTGATGTGTATGTATTTTCAGGCAATGATAAGTACACGAATACATCCGCATCTGGTATACAATTTGTTGGGTTGCTTGAGATCTCATTGGATCTCAATGTTCAAAACGTCTATGGTTTTGGTTCAGACGGCAATCTGTATAGAATAGATGAAAATGGAAACACAATCATTCAGGATGGGGCAACTGGTATCTATCCTCCGGGGTATACTCCAGCACCAACTACAATCGATAAGCCTACGGAGGGTATCCGCTTAACGGATAAATTCGAAAACACAATTATCACTTTGAATTATCCTGCAGTAGCAAATAAAAAAGAATACTCCTTAGACAATGGAGCTACTTGGCTGGATTACTCGGCTCCAATAACGTTGACGAACAAAGGTGTGATCAACCTTAAAGCTCGTGCCGGCTTGGACAGCCTGTACAGTGAGATTTTGGATGTCTCCTTCTTGAATAACCCTATTGTCATCCCTGCAGGGTACCCTAAGTTGCTTGAGCAAGATGGGGTTCTTACAGTGGATACTGGCTCCATTGATTTGAATCGAGTGATAGTACAACTTGATGTGGATGGGCAGCTTTCTAATTACTCTTCTCCAATTGTGTTGCAAGAGGGAGTCCATGTTGTAACTGCGATTGTTTCAAACCGAAATAACGAAGAACTCACAAGAGTAACAGAAAACATTACAGTCGATCCGCCGGCTCCAGGTACAATAACCGCTCCTGTCGGTACTGTAGGTGCTGTTGATGCAAACAATCAAAGACCATTGACCATCGGCTTTAACCCAACTGAAGGATCTTTACAAATTCAACATGATGGTGGTCCATGGGTGGACGAGGCCGATATCTTAAATCAATATAACGGCACATCAGAAGATCCAAGTGCTACAGAGCGTAAATACACACTGTATGTGGATAATATCCTTAATTCAGTTTACAAGGCTCGTGTTATTAACGGAACCAACTTCAGCGCTGAGACATCTCTAAGCTTGGGTGGAGTTGATTACGATCCATCTTTTGCACGAGATATCAATGATAAACTCCTGATCGACTTTTCAAATATTCCGACTGGAAACTGGTATAAGGAATATTCCGTCGATAATGGCGCCAGTTATCAAGAATACACCGGACCAATCGATATTGGTGCTTACCTCCCGATTAAGGTTAAGATCACTGATCCATCAACTGGTCAAATCCTGACGGATAAGGAGTATACAACGCCTCCACTCAATGGATCGACACCAACACCAGGTCCTGGTGGAACGCCGGTGGGACAAGAAGAGGTTGACTTCACGGTACATAGTGGAGGCCTTAATGCTCGTTTCGAGGGAGCGGACCTTTCTACAATCGTCATTGATAATACTAATCCGTATCAATCTATCAATGCAGTAAGCCGGGTATTTATTGAAGATAGCCGAGGGAACGGAAAAGGATATCATTACAGTATGGATGTGACTGACTTCGTGTCAGATCCTTTGCAAGATAACTCTACAAATTCCAAAAACCTTGTTGTGAGCATTCCGGCTAATGCGCTGTCTGTCGATGTGTTAAATACTAAAACTATAAACGGACCAGCTGCGGAGTTGTCAAACGTGGGGAAACATGTATTCACAGGGAATGGCCCAGAAATGTTGGTCACAGCGAATGCTTTCGAGGGTATGGGGTATAATGAAATCCCGCTGAACTTTACGCTGAGTGTTCCTGATCGCGTTAACATTGTTTCATCCGGATCTGGAAGTAAATTCGTTGCAGGAGAGTCTACTGGTCTAATGGCTGGCATTTATAAATCCAAGTTTACGATCACATTGACTTCGGGTATTTAATCACTCGAAGACCCTGTAAGAAATCGAAAAGCGGGTTGGTGGAGATATCCATCAATCCGCTTTTCTATATATAAAACTAACTAAGAAGTTACAGCAAAACATTGTATACACAGTATATTTTAATTTATATTTGTGATATAATGAAAACAGATGTTCAGTATTTATAGAGATTATAAAAAGAATTGAGCCATTGAATGTGTAATGTTGAACGAAGTCTATCATTGAGCTTTCCATCGGGTCGGGTTAAAGAAAACGCTTAATAAATTTAGTCTTTAAGTACCAGCAAGGAGATTGCGCATAATCCTTCCCAGGCTAGTGGGAATAATAAATATGAATCTTTAGCATCTTGCAGATTCAAAGAATCGGGTTGATGGAACTATTCATCAACCCGTTTTTTCTTAATTTAATTGCATAAATAGTCATGGAATCATTGATTGCTCAGCGTTTTGATAAACATTTTTTTGTGTTATACTGAATGAAGGTAGCTAGCGACCAAAAGTAACCCCTATTAAAGGAAGGTCATAAAGAGTTAGAAAAGTTATACATACATAAATTTGGAGTTTTTTATCATTAACCGTTTCTTTCAAATAGGTAAACAACATGCATAGCTTAAAGTCATTACTAAGGAGCCTACTTCTTAATAAGGCAGCTCTATTGGCTGCACTGCACGGATTGAGAGGAGACAGCTATTCAGTTATTATGCATGCGTGCATGTGCTTGAGCTGCGGTGATGAAGAGTGGTAGATAGTAAATTGATTGGCCGAAGGCGACCATTCGACGGAATAAACTTAGCGAAGCGGAGGCCGGATCAGATCTGGTGCTCTCTCTAATGGACTTTTGGATTGAAAAATTCCTTACTGGTGTTTTTAAACTAAATAGACCGGCACAATTTCGCTCAGATCTAAAAGGTCGGGTTTATTTGTTGTGAGAACCGCACTATATGAAAAATTCACAATAGTAAACCCCAAAACCCACAAACCCGTCGCAACGGACAAGTTCTCCCCATAACCTACCAGTAAAAAGGCTCCAAGTTGTTGTGTATGTAGGGGTTTGTTCGTGATATACTGAAAAAAGCCCCAGGTAAATAATATATAATGGCGTCAAATTTTGAATAATTTCATTTTTATTCGGCATAATTCGACATGGTTTCGACACAGATTCGACATGAAAAGGAGAGTTGTATTGAGCATGACGATTATCAATATGTCGCCAGAAATACGGGTCAAAAACAGTTATGAGTCACTTTATTACTATGTTGACTCAAATGATCCAGAAGCTGATGAAATTTTGCGTGAGCAAATTCAGAAAGCTTTTGTAGATCACGATCTGGTTCTTTCCGATCGCCCAAGCCAGAAAGAGCTGCAGGAAGTAATGCTGGACGCTTACAAAGAATCCATGAAGCAATTAGGTGGAACAGAACCGACAGAATTAGAGATTCAAGCCTTCACAAGAGAATTCAATCGTTTTACAAAGGAACATCAAGATTTTTATGATGTATCATTTCGAATGTTTGAAGAGAAGTACCAGGGAGACTCGGTTGATCTTGCTGCTGAATATGAACGAACCGTTCGAGGTCACGACGGAATTTCCTCTTTCGTGGCGGGGCAACCTAATGAGGAAAGTGAAATCGTGGAAGTTGGTTCAAAAATGTCGTATCTGGGTCATGTTCCTCATGCTTCTGTTCCAATCGCTCGTTATCACTATGAGCCGGCTGCGTCTACATTGACTCGTAGTCATGAAGATGAACCCGAGCTCAAGCCAAATCGGCAGTATGCTGTGAATAATCAAGAATTGGATAGTAACGGGCCTGAAATTTAATGTATAGATGAATTCGTGTTGATATATTTTGTACTAGTAAATTCGAAAACACACTGGACTAAGAGGAGTATTTTTTATGAGAAAGAACAAAAATGTACGTGATGATGAACTAGAACAAGAAGATAAAGCTAATACTAAGAAATACGGCGATGGTGTTGAACGAAAACAGAACTATATTATCCAAGTCGCGGCAGATGAGTCAGGAATCCATCCAGATACGGTTAAAACTTCGTTTGATGCATGTTGGGCAGTCATACAGAATGAATTAGAAATGGGAAATTGGGTTAAGCTGCATGGCAAAGGGACCTTTTATTTATCGAGACGGAAAAAACGAATTGGTAGAAATCCTGCGACCGGGGAAGAACACGAAGTACCTGAGAGAGAAGCAATGGCTTTTCAAACAAGTTCGGCGTATGGGAAGTACTTGCGTGAGGTACGGGCTAAGCGCAGCCGTGAAATGAAAAAAAAGAAAGGAAAGAGTGGCCAGAACGAATAAAAAGAACTTGATAGAGATGTAAGGTAGAAGAGGCGTAGCCTCTTTTCTATTGGGGTTTGAAAAAGTGGAAATTAAATTTCACTTTTCGGCTCAACTTGAAGTGATTAGGAAATAAGTCTGGATACTTAGGAATAAATGAAGACACAGCCGGTGATGCCCCTACAAGATGGAGTCATTCTTACTGAGCTCACTTGGCCATAGAAGGAAAAAAGACGAACCCCTTTAAGGGTTCGTCTTTTTTTGGTGTGATTGATAAGAACGCGGTGAGCGCATATTATTTTGTATTAGATGAAGAACTCTCTACCACATTCCGAATTGCGGCACCGATATTGATGAACATCGGCTTCCAGCTCATAGCGTTTACCGTCCCATTCGCCGGATTCAACGAAGGCATGGCCGATATTTTCAGCATCAGCCAGGCATTTCGGACATTTGAGGTCGCTTTGATTCTTTTCGGTGGCCGGCGTTTGAATTGTAGATTCATTCGGAACGAGCCCGAGCTCTTCTGCTGTCGATGGTTCATAACAGTAGGCGCAGGTGAATTGCGAACCGGGTTCAGCATTCTGAATCCGATTGTTGACTGTATCGGGGTCTCCAAAGAAGTCCCACGTAGCTGCGTTCCAAATAACCTGAGAACCGTTTTTAAGACACTTAGGGCATTTGATCATTGCATTGTCTGCACCCATGTTAGGAAGATCAGCATAATTGTCGAAGTTGATGATAACGACGGGTATATCAAGCGGGTTTCGGGCAATGTCGGCATCCATGCCACTAATATGGATAACGATTTTGTTGTTCATAAAAAAGCCTCCTCTTGAATCAAATAATGTAATTTTGAAGAAATATGATGGCAGCTACCGTTAATTGATACTGCGAAGTGCATTCCAGAAGTTGTTACGGCTATTGCATTGGAGACAACCAAACCATATCGTCGAAATGAATGAACCCTCCAGTGGCCATAATCGCTTCCAGCGCGTTTTTCCCACCACAAGGGTTATAGGGACCCGTTGTATCGTTAAAGGCAAGATAGCCATATTCAGGATGCTTAAAGGCGTATCCGGTAGGCTGTATGTATCCCCCTGGAACAGTAAAACGTTGAGATTCCAATTTTACAATCTCAAGCGCCCTCATTTACTGCTTGTATTTGATGAGCTCCGGTAATGTTAATCTTTCTTCGGTACTCATTTTTATTGCTTTGCAAATTAGCTCATCTCCTTTGTGTAAACTCTTCAGATATTGTATTGGGTTTTCTAAGTTTACTTAGATAACCGAGGTCTATCTGAGTAGCCGTCATGTTCATAGAAACGAAAAAAAAAGACGAACCCATCTTGGGGTTCGCCTTTATTGCAATTTATAATCGTAGTAGTTGGAGTAGGGGTGGTTATCGACACTTTTTCATTTTAACGCTGGCATTTCTTTAGAAACCATTCCGCATTTTGTATCAAGGTGCTATTTAGACTGATTCTATTGAAATTCAACTTTCACTCCCAATTTCCCCAAAGCCTGATACACTTCATATTTCAGGTCGTAAACGACTTGCCAATCCACATCATCTACGTTTTTTGTTCTAACGCCATGTATTTGAGCGACCTGTTTGAGGAAGTACGCCAGTGCATGATTGACTGTATTGTCTACGTAATCATTCGTTTTGACATAAGCTAGTCCGCCATCATCGTATGTCTCTTGCGGACTAGCCCACTCCAGCTCGTCGGCGTATAGGTTTGTTAAGTCGTCGGGCGTATTCCCATCTTTATCTCTCAAATTGTAGAGGATTTCTTCTTCTGGATTATCGCTTGTGCCAAGTCTGTATACCGTCAAAATTTGATTCTTGTATTTTTCCAAATCGGGCGTTTGAACTTCCTTATTGATTTTAACTCGACTCTCAATGAAAAACCTCTTACTATTTCTTTCTGTCATTTTCATTCTCCATTCTGAATAAAAGTACAACTTCAATTTAAATTCCGCATGGATTCTTTTTATTTTACGTATCCGCTTATAACTCCATCAAACCAAACAGTACCATACAAAAGCGGTTTTGCATGTTGAATTTTCACTTCTCGTATAGTTTTTTGTAGTCCCTGAAGCCCTCATTTATACAACTCCTTTGGATTGATAAAGAAGCTGTGGAAATCGATGATCTCAATCTGGTATCCATTTTTTTGGAAGAACTCTTTTACCTTCTTGAAATTATTCGGTGAACGATCATAGTTAATGTTAATTTCATGAAGAACGATCAACGTTTCTGGATTGTAATACTTTACGAAGGACTCAATCACGTCTTGTTCACTATCAAAAGCCATTCCATTAAAACCGATGGTGATGAACTTCCATAAGCCGTTCTCTTGTAAAAATGCTCTGAACCGTTCTGCTAGCTCTGCTATATCTGCTTTCTGTCTCTCTTCCAAACGGTTGGGGCGATATTCAAAGTTACTGCTCTCGATATCATAATGAATGGTCATGTACCATCTCTCCTTATATGTGAGTATGAAAGTCTACTTCCGGACTATAATCCATTTACATTTTTATTGATTGGGATTATTTGTTATATCCCTTTAGTATCGTATAGGAGCTCTTGGCTCAGCCTGAATTTAGGCAGCTACCGCAGCTTGGCTCTCTCTACGCATAGCGGATGATTTTAAAGTTGTTCACGTCAGTCACCCATTTAGCCTTCAGTGCAAGGAGTCTGGCGATACGTTCCTCACATGACCGCTTTGTCCCATGAGTAAGCTTACCTTCTTCGTAGAACAAATCGTAGCGTACAGGCTCTTCATCAATTTTCCAGTCCTCTGGTGAGAAGCTAGTGCAGCCCCATTCGTCACTCCAGATGATAACGTGTACGTCTTCTGGGCCGTAGGGAAACTGTTCAGTATGTGTACGAATTGACGTAAACACATCACGTAAGGTGCTGAACTCAACGTCATTGGCGCCATTTCGGTAATCGTGAATATTGAATTGAACTTTGTTAACGCCATCCCAATCATACTGGTACAAATTCACGAAGTATTTCTTAATATTCTTGCTCTCGTCTGTGTATTTATAAAGGCGTGTCCCGTCTTTCACGTAGGAAGTGATCCCATGTCTGAGAAGGCTCTCTGTGTTATCCTCATAAGAGAGGCCTAAGCAGGACAAGACAAGTTCTCCATCTACGTACAGGTCGCCTTCATAGTTGCATGTTTCCTTGACAGCTGTAAGCAGATCGTCCGTCTTCAGTGTCCTCGTACCTTCATATAGTCGATCCATTTTGAATGTTGGCATAATTATGTTCCTCCTCGGATTTGTATGTGGTATTTCGTTGATTGTCTCTTGAGGTAGTAATTCACTGGATTTTGCTGCTACTACCAGGCACAACACTTGAGACAGTGCATAGAAGGCGGCTTTAGCTATAGTGCAGTTACTTTTGAAATAATCAAATTTTGTATTGGGTTATCTAAGTTCACTTAGAAAACCGGGATATCTATTGAAGTAGTCGGCATATTTTTCATCGACATAGTGTAGAACTCAAAAAAAGACGAACCCAGCTTTTGGGTTCGCCTCTATTGTGATTTATTCTCGTATGTATGTTGGAGTAGGGGTGGTTACTTGGACCTCGGTTATAGATACCATAACCGGTATCGAGCCCTGCAAATTCGTTTGTAGGACCATCCCAGGTTAAGTCAAGGCGCGGCCCCTCCTTAATACTCATGCGATGTGTGGGGTGAGCGTTGATAACCGATCTGCAGATTCTTTTGTTCAGTTACCACTTACTACACCTTCCGGCTGGACAAGGATCAAATCAGCATATTTAGCGATATGTCCGCATTCATTTTCCCAAACATGTACGTTATAAAATTCTCCGTCTTCACAAAAAGTTTGTAGCTGAGGTTCCCCACCATTGGATTCCTACATATGGGGCAGTCCCAGGAAGCTAAAACAACTTTTGTACCGTGCAACCAACCCGCAGAGTCTCTATTAGGAATCGTTATTGCTCTTACTTGATTACCCATATCCAGGTCACCTCTCAGTTTTGTTTATATGATATCACGTAATATATTTTATGTAATCTATTGTTCGGCGTTAGGCAAAAGTTCGGCCAGACGTTCCTGGTTCGGCGTGAACTCATAGATAACTTTGATATGGCAATCATAGTCACATAAATATAATTGCGTTCCCATTTCTTCGCCGTTAGGAACCGGCTCACCATCGGCATTTTCAATCATGTTAAACGATACTCGGCCGTCATCCATAATGGCGAGATAATCCTGCTTATACCCAAAATTATCAGCCAGATATTCGGCTAATTGTTCAGCAAAGGGCTTGTCCGGATTTTCATGAATACGTGCTTTATTGGCATCTACATCTACCATCCAATGACTGAAATCTCTGGAACCATCAATTTTTACGCCGGCCCCGTGTTCATTGTTCCAGTATTGAGCGGTTTTAGTGAACTTCAGGTCGTATACCGCATTGCTTTTTTGAATCTCGTTTACATTGTTATTGGTTGTCATTGTATTATCCCCTTAATAACGTATTTTTGGTTCTGCTGAATTGGTTAACATGTCATTTAATTGGTCAATCTCGATGTATTCTCCGCCGGTTATCATATTTTGTCCTTGATGATGCTTATCCCGAAGCTCTTGGACCCGCTCCTGGTAATAGTTCAGGATGTCTGACAAAGGCGGGTACGTACGGGAAATGCCGTCACTTTTATCTATTTCCCGGAGGTACTCCACAGCTTGAAGATAATTGGTCTCTACATCGTGAGCGCCTTCGATATACCCGTATTGTGTCCAGTGTGCCAGTTCTTCGATTAATTCCCGTTCTTTCTGGTCACTCATGCGGACGCCTCCAGGATAGGTAAGCTCTCGACGATCTGCAGGGCTTTATCGTCTTTCAGTCGAATTGCCCGGACTTGATCCACTTTGTAAAGCTTATTCTCAACGCGGTTCTCATTGATGTAGTAGTTCAAGGATATGCCGGCGTTTTCCCGCTGCCGTTCAGATTCGAATGAACAGGCCGGGTATATGTTGGTCCCAGCTTCTCTGGTCATCCATATGACGTCCTGGCTATACTTGAAATATAAATAGACGTCGATGTGGAAAAAGTCGTTGATATGGTGCTTTACGTTCGTCTCCGCGATCTCTCGCATTTGATTGATGGTAGCATGCTTGTTAGGATTGATGCCCAGCGGCAAAAAAGCATGACGGCCGCCGTGCTGCTTGTCATATTCGTCCAATGTATCCAGGTCAGCACAGGACAAGCCTGGTCCGATCATGGTAACGTGTTTACGTTTCATCCATCGTGTGCCAGTAAAGCCCCAGATAACCGCTTTTTCTTTTTGATTATTCATCCTTCGATTCCCCTTTTTTGATTAGTCAGATTTTTATCCGGTTATCCAGGTTTACCAGGATAACTTGTGTGGAAAGGTGCCGGCTGAACATAGCGAGTGAGCACAAAAAAAGACGAACCCAGGTAGGGCTCGTCTTTTTGCGGCTTATTTGAATTCGCGGTCTCCAGTCGTTGACCAGACGCAGGACGGTCAGAGAGAGGCTGAGAGGCCTTCAGGCTTCATTACATGCGTAGCATTAAGCAGCATATCTCTGAGCGCCATACTCCGTAATAGAAACCATCTGAGTACCAAATGAGGCTTCACGTACAGAAATCAATCCTGCATTTTCAAGAAGCTTCATACGAAAGTTCAATTCGTCTTCAGTCATGCTTTGCTCCAAATCATCATAGTTGGGATACATCATAGTAACGGTGATCATGGGTACTTCTGCATTATCATTAAGCTGAATAGTGTTCAAGATGGTTTTAAAAGCTTCTCGGTTCCTTGAAGCAAGCTCTTTGTTATCTCGGCCGGAATTATAACGCTCACGCTGTGCCTGCAGTTCCTTTGATTCTGTTGTCATATGTATAACCTCCAGTATGTTGAGAGTAGGACCTCTATAGAGAGAGCCACAATGAATAAACTGCTCAAAAACCACCGTGAAAGAACGATGGTCATTATCTTGGATTGTTTCTTGTATCATTCAATTTTTTCACCGGTTAGCCAGGCATACCTGGATAACTTGTTTTGATCTTCATCAAAAGAGAGAGGAGGTCACATATTAAGGAGAGGGAGGCTGCGACATTTTGTGGAGAGGCTGCCAGGCGCGAGTGATCAAAAAAAAAGACGAACCCCTGTTGGGATTCGTCCGGATCTCGACCGTTACAAAGTTTACCCGATCATTTGCTTTTCGTAACTTAAAACCTCTTCCCGGGGACATCCAAGTAAATAGTCAAAATATTTCTTAATAAGAGATAAGAATTCGGGTTGAGTAGGATAAACGGGTGAGGTGTATTCCTCTTTGAGAAAAGAGGAGTCAAATTTCTTTATTTTCTTGAGGTAAAGCTCGAATGATCTTGCGAATATTTCAGTACTTTCGAGGAAATACGATTGATTATATTTTGAACTTCCATTCCAGGCTAATTTGAACGGGTCGTTTTCCGGTAGTTCCGAAACCTCTTTTTCGACCAGTTGTTCGTATAAGCTGCTAACCGCATAGAACCCAGATAATTCTGAAACGGTCGTACCGGGAATCATGGTGCAATCCAATTGATGCCCCAACTCATGGACAAAAGCATCGGGCGAATCCAAATCAATTACTAGTGCTTTGTAATACGGGTAATACAAGCCTGCTGCTCGGTGTCTTCCCAGTTTTCGAATTCTAAAACTGTGATCCGAAGCAGGGGTTAAGCTTAAATATTCTCGTAATTGAATAAATTCTAATTCAAGTTGCCTAAACTTCGTTATGTCCGTATCGTTATCTAATTCAATCTGTCCATAAACAGAAAGAAATTCGTTTTGGGACATCACTTCAAGGTTTTTGGTTTTGATATGTTTTTTGGTTTGAAATGCTTTTGCATACGAGGAGTGTTCATCGAGCATGCGTTTAACCTTTTCTTGGATAGAACAGAACATGCGGCACATGCGAGGGATAACAATCTTTTTTAACCCGTCAGATAATTTAAAGCTTCTCTTTTGTAGAGAAAGAAGATAGTCATCCAATGAATACGAATTGTCATAAATAATGTGGTCTGGATCAGTATTCGGTAAGGATAAGTTCATGGACTGAGCATTTTTCCTGATCAGTTCCTGTAGTTCTGCACATTCCGGAAGAGTTAGCAGCCCGGAGATTTCAGAACGTGTCACATAGTATTCCGTAATCTTAAACTGAATAAAATCTTGCTGCTGTAGAGTGAATGAAAGAATATTGTTGTCTACAATAAGTGTCGATAGCGATCGTACAAAGTCTGCAAACATAAAATACCCTATCGAGTTCATATTCCTTTTTAAGCCCCATCTTCTTTTGTGATATTTTGTAGGCAGCTCTTGTTTCAATAGCGTGTAAGCAACTTGTTGTTGATCCTCAAGCATGAAGCAGATTTCTGCAGGATAGTAATCCAATGTGTTCAACTTACCCTTTAATTTACCTGCATCTCTTAGTAACTCCATGATTGTTGATTCCGTTTCATTTTGTGGTTCAGCAAGCAATTTTATCCCAATCTTATGGGGGCCACTCGATGCCTCATTCACTAAATCGAGGATCTCGTTTAATCCCATTTCAGTCATAAGAAGTTTTTTTACTTTTCTTTTTACAGCACTTCTAAGCTTTTTCTCAAATTCTGAAGCTGTAGCTCCTGGGACCATTGAGATGTTGATATCAGACAAAATGTCACCCACACCAATTTTTTGATACTCCTCTTTCAAGAGTACTTCCTTTCTTAGTGAATAAACCCGTTCAGTCATATAAATACCTCCAATAATTATATTTTTAACCTTCAGCAAGGGATTGACATACGAAGCTAGATACACCTGCTTTACGTCATCACCAGATATAGATAAAGGAATTAAACATTGTCTTAAATGTTCCATTCATTTGATTGGCGGCGGTAGCTGCTTGGCTTGAATTTAGAAATCTGTATTAGTGTTGATTGAAAAGAAGAGAGAAAGGCTCACGCTCAAAAGTAATGGGGTGGGGGAGAGAGGAGGGATTGCTGCAGAATAATTCTTGACGGGGACTGTCTGAAACATAGCGAATGTCACAAAAAAAAGACGAACCTGTTTTTGGGTTCGACTTTTGGTGAATTCGAGTCAAGCTTATTGCCCAGATACCGGTTTCTTAAAGAAGACCATACCCTAAATAGTTTCTCTTCTATAGGGTTAAGCAATATTCTTGGTTTACTTCGGCCGGCTTACAAATTGGTATCATGAACGTTCTAATTGCACTAACATCTGCCTTCATTATTATCACTCGTCTTCATACCATCCTCGAATTGAATTTGGTAACACCTTGTCCTTGCTTGAAATGGGTACGAATCATGGTTATGTTTTCTATACAGAACTCTGTTCCCGGTGTTCGAATAGTAAAACGTTGAACAGCAATAGCTCTTTTTTCCCCATGTGAGAGCAGTTCTTCTAGGATACAGTTGTCCGTCGTCTGTAAATGGTACAAAGCCTAATGCTACTAAGAGTTGCTTGACCGTAACGTTTTGATAATGGTATGAGACCATAGAATTCGTGTGAGCGGCTGGGATGTAAATCTGTTCCGGGAAGTGAAAATCAAAAAATTGGGCTAATTGTGCGATCGGAACATTAGTAGCCTTTGTTTCAAGCAGGATCGTATTCTCTAGTAAATGGATATTGGGGTCGAAGTTATCAGAACAAAAACTCCAATCAGATGTGCAGAAACAAGCATGGTCACAACATATGCACGTACAACACGTTAAGGTAGGTGTAGAACCCCGAACGGACGAGTAAATGATGATCACCTCTCCATTTTGCTTTTCCACACCCTATTCATCACTTGGGCTAAATGTGACAAAAGCTTATAGAATCCGATACAAATAGGAGCGCATTACGCATGAAAGTAGAAAAAAAGACGAACCTAATTACGGTTCGTCTTTTGGTGATTTTGCAGGTCGAGTCAAGTTTATGATCCGGATACCAGTTTCTTCTATAGGGATAAGTAATCAGCAGGATCTATAACAGCGTCACGATCTTTTAGATCTTCGACACGGTATAGGCTCCAGGATAAAGCTAATCTTGTATTACGATTGCGATCGTTCGAATCCGCTTTATCAATTGCAATGAGAGCACCGGCACAGAACTTATTTTGCTCCTGCAGGAATGGCTGATCTTCATAATGTTCATTATAGTCAATCGTCTTGTGGCAGGGGAAGAATCCATCTTCCCTGACAACATGGTTCACGATCTCATTCATACGGCCTTCGGCTAAACTTTTAAGCATGGCGCCGTCCTTGCGAAATGGACAATCAGCACAAGGTTTCTTTAAACTGAACATCGACATAGTGGTTCCTCCTGTGGAGCGGGTGCAGCTCTCGCTTTTATTTCAAATAGAGTAATTATTTATGTACCGTATAGCCGTATAAATCCCCTAAATCATCTACATGTTCTTGAAGTTCGTCCCCATTTTCTTCTTCATACCATTCATGCATTAATTGTTCTAAGTGATTAAAAGAGTGTACAATAAATTCTTTTTCATTTTCATTCTGTACAACCTTAAATTCATATTTCATAATCATTCCTCCAGTATGAAATATAACATATTCTGAAATAATCAGTGGTATCAAAAAAAAGACGGACCCGCAATGGGTTCGTCTTTTTTTTTAAGAGGCTATATATAATTCATTTATTTAACTTTGATGAATGACGGTAAACCATAGTTTGCTTTACGTTGGTAAACAACAATTACTTCGCGATCAGCACCACCATCTACCGAAGGAGCCATGAGTTTCACTTTCGAAGAGTTACTAACTGGCTTTTGAGTATTCAACTCTTTATTTGTTTTACTCATTTTAATCCCCTCCAAAGAGATAATTTAATGTGGTAAGTAATTCTTGATTTTCTTCATCGAGAACAGCAAACTCTTCTTGTGAAACCTCTTTCTGACCTCGGATATGAAGAGTGACAACAATTTCTGTACCCAGAGGATAACACAATATATACTCAGAAGCAAATGCTGCTCTCCCAGCATAATGGAATTTAACAGTGCTTTCTAAGTAACAATCAACAACCATAATTCGCTCTTCACCATCAGATTTTGAATCATTTGCGCTGAATGGGAAGAATCGATCCTTACCAACAGATCCGGCAACATACCGGATACCTTCACTACCTTCAGCTTTCCATACAGCTCCACCTCTTATTTTAAATCCAGGGAGTACATTTAGGTTGTAGGAGTTGCGTATGGCGTTGTACAGCTTATCATATCGATCCTCCAACATATGACGATCAATAAATTCAGTAAAGAATTCCAAAAGCATGTTCTTCGATTCAATTTCCCGTTGTTTTTCAATAAGGTGATGTTCCGGGTCAATAAATAATCCCTCTTTGGCAATAGCCGTTTTTATAGCGTGACAAGAAACATTAACCGCCGCGGTATAATTGCCATCATCCCGAATTTCATACGTGAGGACTGTCAAACCAGCAAGGTCCGATGGGATATGGAAATCTTCGACAGTAAATTCTCCTACTTCTCGGGTGACCGTATTGGGGATGATATAAAATACCCGTCTTCTTCTCAGTTTGCCCCAAAATAAGCCCATTTCAAATATGGTATTGTCTCTTGGTTGCAAGTATGTTTTTCCACGCATAATTACTAAATCGTCAGGAGAAAATACAAACACAGCAAAATCGTTAGAATCTACTTGTGCTTCTAGATCTTCCATTGGGTAATTGTTCGGTTTAAAAGCTCCAGCAGACCAAGGAGTAACTTCTGCGACGTAATGTAACTGTGAATGAATTTCGTTAACATAATGGATCGCTTCTCGGGCTGATCCAATAAAAACCCGTGGTTTCCTCAAAGAGTTTTTCTCCTTTTCTATATGAATTGATTGATTAATTCAAATATATCATATACCCCTTGGCCAATTCCGCAAAACCCTCGATCCCCGAAGAGGTTTCGAACGTTGTCCAGGTCGGTCAGGTTATTAATTCATCCGGGAATCATTCTGCTTCTCTCATCCCTGGATAGTATGTATCAATGTATACCAACCACTGTTTTTCGGCTTCTTCTTTGTCTGCACTCCGGAACAACCATGATTCTTGACCGGTTACATAGAACAATTTTTCGAACTCATCTTCCACTAGATATAGATTACCGAAGCTTCGAAGTATGGATGGTTTGTTAATCACTTCAGGCAACTTGATCTCCCGGACGGCCCGGGTCATAAATGAAAAGTAATTACTCCACAGCAGGTATTGCATATCGAACACGGTACCATCCGGTGCCGGCTTTACATCGTCGATCGGGCTCGTAATATCTCGACAGGTTACGACGATGTCGTATTTGAGTAAAAAGGTAAGGATCTCTTTAAATTCTTCACGTGTCCATTGAGGGATTATAGAACTTTCACCATCTTTGCCCCGTTTAGATCTAGGACTGATCTGGAATGCTCCTGTCGCGTATTTCTGTGTATGTTGCTTCATGTTCACGGGAAAAGATATCTCTTCCTTTGCCAGCTCCTTAAGCTCGCGCAACTGCTCTTTCGTAAAGCCTTTCATCCCGATTACTTTTCCTGGTTTAAGCATATGTCATCCAGCTCCTTAAGTGAATTGTGGTGGTTATTGCGACGGCCGGCCTTGGTTGTGTACCGATTCAACTACTTAATGCGGTTATCCAGCTTCACCTGGATAACTTGAGTCCATGATCATCATCGAAGAGAGAATATAAGGGACAGCTAAAACGAATGGAAGGGGTAGAGTGATTTGTGCAAGTTCACGCTGCTGGGAGTGAACTTAGACAAAAAGACGAACCCGAAAGTTGGGTTCGTCTTTTGTATTCTTTCTGGTCTAGATTGGAGAATGCTATTGAAGTTATTTTAATCAAACAAGAATTTTTTCGGATTACCACTCTCTGCCGTTCTTTACTGCTTCTAAATTTTCCTTTGCGTAGCTAATGTACTCTTCTTTTCTTGAATCATTTTCATAGGCTTTAGTTACCTTTTCCAATTGCCGTTCATAGTACCTAATTAATTCTTCTCTTGTTTTCATTTGTTCATTCCCTCCTTGTCACCGCCTAGACGGTTTGAACCATTGCTTTTAGTTCTTCTGACCATTCATTTCTTGTTTCGAAATACCCTTTAGCAATATGCGCCTGACACATACTAATAGTCCAGTCTGATGATCCTTCCTGCACTTCTCCTGATTCAATGCGCTTGCGGAAAGCTTCCAGTTCGGCTAACATGCCTAACACTAGTTTTTTTTCATGGTTCATTGTTATCAACTCCATTTTTATATTATTAAATGAATTCACTAGTTCACGCTGATGGGAGGGACCTCAGACTAAAAGACGAACCCGTAAATTGGGTTCGTCTTTTTTCGTATTATATTTTTATGATCTTTATAGACTGGAGAATGCTATTGAAGTCTTCGCAAACAAGAATTTTATAAGGACTTTAAACTATTTCTGAATTCCTTGGTAGTCACCTTTCTAAATCCTTCCCTTAAAAAATTCTCAGTTTCGAAATTAATCAGTTTATCTGATACAGGTGATTTCCCCACACCCACAATGTTATCAGGGCACTTTATATCTTTGACTGTTACACTAATCAATTTGGCAGGTCTGTTGATATATAACATCATAACTACCTCCTTTTAATATATAGGGGCTTAGCCTCTCCGAACGAAATCACTCTTTCATCGATTGTTGATCATTTTATACTTAATCTTTGCACGACTCCATATCTTGTTAGCCTGAATCTTTGTTAGTTGTAGCTCATTTATCAATGTTACAACTTCATTTACTGCTGTTTCATATTCTTGTCTTGTGCGGTTCGCCAGATATGAAGAAACATCAGAATAGAACGTATCTTTGTCAATTTCTTTATTTATGAATTGCTGCTTGAGTGACTCTAGAATGCTCATTCCATGCCTCCTGTTTTTCATCATTTTATAGCCACCTAGCCGCCTGGTATAGACAGCTAACGCTCTAGTCTTAAGACTGCTTGACTGTTATACTGTCACCGCCTAGACGGTTTGAGCCATTCGTTTTTCATAGTCCAAAATTTGATCCCAGGTAAGCCACTCGGGTTTTTCATCTTCTTCAAAGCCATTCCAGTAGTCTTTCATGGCTTGTATTGTGGCTTTCATTTCATCTTCCTTTAATTTTCGTCGGTACTTATTTTCAATATCTAAATGAGTCTCACAATCGCTCTTTAGTCTATTTAGCATCATGTATTCAAACCTTTTGTTATTCTTAATAAAAGGTGTTAAAATGACAAATTCCTTGTTGATGGGACAATCAGGCTCACCGTCAAAACTGTTACCGGATACAGAACATAGGGAAGGTGTTTCTCTATCGCCCAGTTCAACATCCTTCCATAACTTTTCGAATTGGTCTTTATAGACAGGACGCCCCCAATCATCAGTATCAATATAGCTTAATTCTAAAACTTCTTTCATCTTAAAAAACCTCCGTCATTATTATTTTATTTAACAAATTCCAAAGATCATCATTGAACAATCTGACCCTTTTTATACGATTCAACTTTTTAACCGGTTATCCGGATCACCAGGATAACTTGAGGCAATGTTCATCATGGAAGAGAGAATATAATCAAATGGAAGGGGTAGACTGATTTTGTGCAAGCTCACGCTGATGGGAGTGACCTCAGACAAAAAAACGAACCCGTAAAATGGGTTCGTTTTTTTTTGTATTATGCTTTTTCTGTTCTTGATAGACTGGAGATTGATATTGAAGTCCTTCGCAAGTTCATTTCATTCATTTATTTTCTCTAAGACCTTCTTTATTTTATCATTGAATTTTTTTTGATTTACGTCATGAGGAAATAATACAGCTTGAATAAACTCCTTATCCGATATAACACTTGCATAATTGCCGATCTGTTCACCATAGATTTTATGGCCATGCGATATCATTTCAATTGTATCGCCAAAGGTAACGATCTCATTATTATTTAAAAAAACAGTAGCGGTTCCTTGGGTAACAGATTGTCTATTTCTTTCAACTGTAAATGTGTATTGCATTTTTAATACCTCCATTATGATTCAATGAATTTCCTTTATGTATAAAGGATCAACACTCTTCCATTCTAAGGATCAAATTTTGATTGTACCTTCCTTGATATGCTTCGATCCACCGCTGTCCTTGAACCTCTTTAATCATGAACCCTTCTCTTCCGACCATAGAATTGGTTTCAATTTTAATTGTTTCTTTTGGTTCGATTGTTAAATGATCTTCAGAGTTTAAAATAATTGTTACTGGTTCCACGTAATTAGAATTGTACACATTTACTATCATGATATTGCCTCCATCTTTTATCATCTCTGTTTTATAATTCGCAATAATTGAAGAAACCATGTTTCAAGTGGAAATTTATTCCTCATGCGTGACAATTGACTGAATGCCACGATGGCTGCCCATTTAACTGCCGATACATCAACTGCATAGGTTTCAATTGTATATAATTCTTCCTCACAAGAATCACAGGAATATGTATAACCTTCTACCTTTGATTTCAGCACAAAATTTTCGCATCTATTACATTTCACTTGTTTCATATAAATCAATCCCTTCACTATTTTGATGAAATTATTATTTTAGGCTTAAGGCTGCTTGACTGTTATACAGTCACCGTCTAGATGGTTATTGATTACTTACAACCTCCTTAATGTTGGTCAAATAATCATAGTTGGGAGCTTTGCTCCCTAATATCTCTACTACTGCTACTTCAATTCTGTTTCCATTTGCTTTTTCTGTGTCTCTTGCTCGTTTAAATGCTTCATCTTTAGTAGCTGTAATATCTTGTATCCAATTCCCTGATACCATCCCATTTTTACGTTCGGATACGTTTATTAACGAAAATTTATTCATTTTTCATTCCCCCAATTTTAATGAAATGAATTATTTGATACTGATATGTATTTGATAAATACCAAAGATCATCATTGAACAATCTGAACTCTATGCTTTTTGTATGCTTCAAATTTATAACCGGTTATCCGGATTCACCGGGATAACTTGAGTTCATGTTCATCATCGAAGAGAGAATATAAGGCCCACTAAGGCGGAATAAGCTTCTAGTAAGCTGCGGGAAGATCCGGTTCCCTTTCGATACCTTGGGGTGTGAGGGGGAAGGGGAGTGAAAATGACGTACATGATCATACCTTTCAAAAAAACACCCCCCCTTCAGTTATTGACATACAGACGAGCTCACAGCCGCTGTACCCGGCAATTATTAATTCGAGGAAGAATTTCTTGCACCCGCATTGTTAAGCTGTCAGAAAGCAAATTAAGACGAATGGAGCGGGATTGGAGCTTAAGAGAATAGGCTGGGTATATAACAAAAATTCCCCTTGATTAAAGAACGTCTGTTCGGTGTATAATAAACTCATTACAAACAAACGTTCTTATCAGGGGTGATTATGCGTGTTAAAAAACAAAGAAAAAATCATTATGTTAATTGACATGCAAAGTTTTTACGCAAGTTTTGAAAAAGCCAAGATGCCTCAATATAGAAACAAGCCCTTAGCAGTTGCCGGCGATCCAGCTAAACGTGCTGGTATTATTTTGACCGCTTGCCCATTAGCAAAAGCTAAAGGTGTGCAGACAGGTGAAGCACTCTGGCAGTCCCTTCAAAAATGCCCAGATCTGATAATAGTCAGGCCTCATATGCAGGAGTATATAGATGTTTCCATACAGATAAAGTCCATTATCGAGGAGTTTACAGATTTAGTTGAGGTGTATTCGGTAGATGAATTATTTGCCGACTTGACCGATTCGATGCATTTGTTTACCAGTGATCCGATTGACTTGGCCAGGCAGATACAAGATAGAATTTATGCTCAGACCGGTGTATATGCAAGAGCCGGAATTGAAGAAACCAAAGTGATCGCCAAGCTTGCAACTGACCTAATAGCCAAGAAAATTGATGGAGGCATATTCCACCTTAAAAAAGAGGAGTTACATCAACATATAGGGAATAAGCCAATCCGCGATATGTGGGGCATTGGATCTCGTATGGAAAAACATCTGTGGAAAATGGGAATAAGAACTATTGGAGATTTAGCTCGCACTCCTCTGGCTAAATTAAAACGTAAATGGGGAGTGAATGGGGAAGTAATCTGGCGTGTTGCCAACGGAATCGATCACTCGCCGGTGACAGTAAACACCCATAGTACTCAAAAGGATATTGGTAATGGTATGACCTTGCCTAGAGACTACACAGTGGCCTGGGAAGTCGAAGTGGCCATGTTGGGTATCTATATAAAAACATGTGTGCATAAAGGGTCTAATCTTTTAATTCTTTGGAGGAATAATATTTTTCAAGTTGTTTGATATAGAGCACAAATAAAAAATGAGCATAATTCTATCTATTTATGCTCATTTTTAGTCGAATGAAGGAC
>NZ_JBNDYG010000021.1:0-76803 GCF_049893405.1 Paenibacillus sp. Dod16 | reverse complement strand
GTTTTACAACATGGAACGTTTCCAAAACAAACTGGGCGACCTCTCCCCGATTGAGTTTCGGGAAAAAGTCGCCGCTTAATAAAATCTCTTTTTTTAATGTCTACTTGACGGGGCTATGACCAGGGGACTCGCTTTTTTTTGCGGGACAAACGGAATTGGGAAGCTTCTGATTCATTCAGGTTATAGGTATGTAGATTTGGGCCTTAGAGGCATGTACCGAAGTTCTCAGCTCCAAGCTGTAGAGCGACGGGTTTGGCGTAAGGGCACGTTGTTTCAATTGCTGGATAACATAGGCATAGGACTGGTCGGTATCCTCCCTGTCGGAATGCCCCTCATGGGTGTACATGGCATATTCCTGTGTCGGCAGGGTTAAACCCACCATCCGCTCCGGCGTATCACGAATCGTCGTTACCTCGATTCCGGCTACATAGTGATAGATCTGCTGCCGATTCAAAACAGCTGCAATATACAAGGGATTCGACGTTTTCTTGCGGATATATGGAATTTCCTCCATACGGTCCTGGAGTTCCTGCCAGAGCTTTGGCTTGAGGGCTTGGGACATATAATAGGCCGTAAAAGGAAGCTTCATCTCCAGGCCGACGATCAGCGTTTGCGGTTTGATGATCCGCTGAATAGATTCATTCGTCTGTGCGGATCGTTCTCGCTTTTGCCGCGATGTCAGAATGGAGTAGCCGCCGTTTTTCCCCTCATTGGCGTATAAAGGGACACCTAAACGAGACAGCTCATGAAGATAGCGGAGCATCGTACGGTACGAAACCGAGAATTCTTCGGCTAACTCGCCAACAGTGAAGTTTTGCCGTTCATACACCCGCTGCATGACCTTAAGGATGCGTTCGGTTTTTGGCATGTTTTCGCTCCTGTGATTTTTTTATACTGTGACAGTTTCTGGCATAGTTCAAGTATATAATGAAACCAAATACAGGATAAAGGAGCATTTACTGATGACAATCGATCAACGAAACGAAGCAGCGGTTACGACTAAGGAAGCTTTTCAGGCGATAGGATTGAAGTGGGAAGGCACATTTGCCGAGGCGGGCGCAGGCGGGATACGTGCAGTGCATCGGTTGATGCAAGAGCGGCTCGCGGAGATCCCCCATGCCTTGCATACCGACACGCTGCTGGGGCTATCTTATCACGCTGTTCCCGGTGGTGACGGATTTATTCACTACGCGGTCGTGGAAGTGGAACGGATCGACGAAGTGCCGGAGGGGATGGTTACGATATCCGTTCCCGCATTAACCTATGCCACTTGTACTCATCGGAAAGAGCAGAGCATCGATCAGTCCTATAACAATATCTATGCCTGGATCAAAGAACAAGGTTACTCGGAATATAACCCGGATCATTTAACGCATTTCGAAAAATATCCGATGAGCCAGGATCCCTATGCGGATGACCCCGAATTTATCATCATGATTCCTGTTCATATATGAGAACAGAAAAGTCCTCGAAGGATTGGGGAGGTTGGGCTTGTTTCATATAGGCGGGGAAAAATGATGGAGTGCTCACCGCACGATCTAGATTTTCGTAGCGGTGAGCGAAAAATACGTCGTTACTGCGGAGTTGTACTAAGCCTTTCTAATCACGGGAATCCATAACTCGTTCTTATGCTCATCCGGAGGAAGATAGCATTCGATGGCGGGAAGCGGCGCGAAATCATAAGTTTGGGATGGTATCCACTCCGTATAAAGACGTTTCCACATCTCTGCAATGCCGCTTGGATCTCCTTCCAGCTCGAATACTGCCCAAGTGGCGGCAGGGAAATGTCGCTGTACCATCGGTTCCTGAGGCGTATCCGTGGATACGACGGACATGATGTAGTCAAAATCCTCATTCTTCCCATAGTCACCGTCTGCACAAACACCGAGTATTCCGCGGATCGGATGGTCCTGCACACGATAGTTCCATAGTTTCTCGAAAATGCCCTTCTCCTGGGCCTCCATCCAGAGGCGGGGAACGTCTTCATAAACACGCTGCGTGCGTACCTGCTCCTTGAAACCGACAACGGAAAACTCTTTCATTTCTTCGATTCTGTAATTCATTTCGGCAGCCCCTCGCATTGAGAATTGAAAGGAGATGCGGGGATAGGCCTTCAGTTTGGTGCCGGTTTGGCGTGCAGCCGTCGGCGTTGTGCCATGCATGTTCTGGAACGCACGCGCGAACGCCTCCGGGGAATCATAACCATATTTAAGCGCCAGATCAATTACTTTGATATCGCTGTTTTGCAGCTCGTAAGCGGCCAGTGTCAGCCGTCGTCTCCGTATGTATTCGGACAGCGACACATCCGTAATGAACGGAAACATGCGTTGAAAATGATAAACGGAGCAGCATGCGATCTGAGCAGCTTCAGCGTAATCGATCTCCTCGGTTATGTGATCTTCTATATAGCCTATGGCCTCATTCATCCGCTTTACCCAATCCATCCGGTCATCATCCTTTCTAAGATCAATATATAAGAAGGTGCGCTTGATAGGCCTAGCCGTTGCTGAACGGATTCCGCTAGCCCGGTTATCTAAGTCAAACCATCATTCCAACGCAGGTACCAGGCAAAAAATACAGCTTAGCGGTTTGGCGTCTACGGATACGAATGTCCATACTTTACGAGCACATGCCACAGCTGTTTGAGATGCTGGAAGGTTTCAGCAAATGTTCCCCAATCGCTCCATTCGCTTGAATCATGGTGCAGTTGAGCAGCCGCTTTGCCGATAATGGCTGCATCCAGCATGCCCAGCGAGCCTCCAAACCGTTGATCGATCCGCTTGGCGAGCGGCGGCATGGCGGGTCCCCGAAAATCATCCGGAACATCCCGTACAGCAAGGCAGAAGCCGGGATGCCAGGACAAGGTGAGGTTATACCGTTCACATAAAGCATGAAGCAAAGATCCAATTGGGGTGTTCCTATAGGAAGGATCGGCTACCAGGGCCTCCACATCGCTGGACAAGTCAATGACGCCATGGATCTGCGCTTCAATATAATCATCCAAGGAACGACCGACAGGCCCGGAAGAACCGGTATATGATGAAGGCAGATGAAGAAGCCGATCCAGCATGGATGGAATGTCCACATTCGGGGAACCCAGGGCCGAGCCAGTGGACTCAACTTGATGCAAGAGTGCAGCGAGAATGGAATCCCACCGACGGAGCGTGCCTACATACTCAGGACCTGCATGACTGTCTCCGAACGTAAAGGTACAGCGGTTCAATACGTTAGGGGACAGCACAAACAAACAGGAGCCGAAGCGGGGAGACGCACCATCGGCATAATTCATAAGATTAAGTCCTCCGTATTTCGGCCGCTCGTCGTTACGCACACCGGGCTGCTGGTAGGCTCCGCCAAACAGGAGCCGTTCCCATTGGTCGCGGTCACCGCCCGGATAAGCGGTCTTGCTTCCATTGGTCACGCTCGTGATGAATTGGTTATGATATATGCCTTCTGCCAAGAGGGATTCGATGACAGCGTGTCCGGCGGGCAGTATCCGATCCGGATGGAAATTCAACGTGACGCGGGCAAATTTTTCGATATGGGATAACAGCGAGCCGATCGTTACGGAAGCTTTTCCATGCTTCCGCAAGATATGCTCCGTCATTTTCAAGGCGACCCTTCGCTGGCTCGCCGCTGTTGATTCGACATGAAGAATCGCTTGCTGCTGCGCTTCAGATAACCGTCCGCTCATAAGTGGATTTCCTCCATACTCTCCATACTAAACAACGATCGCTATTATCCTCATCATTTCTAGCCCACGGGCTGAGATTCCTCTATTGCTGCTGCAAATGAACGTATTATAGTACTTAACAGGATGGATTTATTGGGAAGGGGAACTGGCAAAGATTGCTGCTGACCAGCCATCATGCTTTAATGAAACTAACATAAATGTATATAAGAGATGGAGGAGGTATTACATATGCAGCCTAATTTCAGCATACAGGATAAAATCGCAATCGTGACGGGGGCCAGCAAAGGCATCGGTTATGGGCTAGCCCAAGCGCTGGCAGCGGCAGGGGCCAAGGTTGCCGTCATGGCACGAAGCAAGGACCTGCTCCATCCATTGGTCGAGGAAATCTCTCAGGCAGGAGGTCAGGCCAAGGCCTATGAGCTGGACGTCCGGAATGTGGAACAGATCCGAGGCGTATTTAGTCAGGTAGCCAAGGATTTCGGCCGGCTCGATATCGTGGTCAATAACGCGGGTCTGGGAGAGGGGAAGCTGGCGGAAGAGATCACGGAGGATTATTGGGATGAGATGATGGACGTGAATTTGAAGGGCGTATTTTTCTGCTGTCAGGCCGCTGGCCGTATCATGCTGGAGCAGGGGTTCGGAAAAATCATTAACGTCAGCTCCCAGGTGAGTGTCGTTGGGATTACGGAAGGGGCAGCCTATTGCGCCTCCAAAGGCGGCGTGAATCAGCTGACGAAGGTGCTGGCGCTGGAGTGGTCCAGCCGTGGCGTGAACATTAATGCCGTCGGCCCTACGTTCATCCATACGCCGGGAACAGCCGAGCGTTTGGACTCCCCTGATTTTCGCGACGGCATCCTGGCACGGATCCCGGCAGGGCGGATCGGCACCATAGCCGATGTGGCTGGAGCCGTGATTTATCTCGCCTCCCCGGCAGCTGATCTCGTAACTGGCACTTTGCTGCTTGTGGATGGCGGCTGGACGGCACAGTAGGTAGGTTTATCGTTATCAAGCTTGCAAGCGGTGGAAACCCGGCAGCGGCGAATCGATAAGACCATCACGATGCTGAACGAGGGACGTTCACAGTAGAGATATCGCCGAATGAATGGGGGATACCATCGTGGTCGAGAAAGTGGATCATTATACGATTTAGTATGTACTCGAGGGTCCTGCTTCATAGAGATATCGTGATTAGTAGCCTTAGGTAATAGAAGAACCCGGTCTTGCTCTAGGCAAGCTACCGGGTTCTTTGACGATTGTATGGGGCTGGGTTATTTTAACGGAACCTGCTTGGACAATGCTTCAAATTGCTGCAGGTGAGGATTTACTTTGCTTTGAATGCTCTTGAAATAACGAAGCGCGGCGTCATTTTGACGCTGTTCAGCCGCCGAGTTGGCAGGGAAGATCGAAGATTTTTTGTTGATGTTGCCGTTTTTGTAATGAACGCTGAACATCGTTCCGGCGGCCCAGGCTTGCTTCATGTTTTGATTGAAGCCCATGATTTCGAGTGATTCCTTGCCTTTCTTGTAGGTAAAGCTGTAGTCGGGATCCGCAACGGCATGAATGACATCGTATCCGCTTTGGAATACACCTGCCTGGAATGTCCCTTTCTGGATCTGATTCCATCGAACGGACCCGTCAGGCAACGTCACCTTATGCGTCAGGATGCCTTCGCCATCCATTTTGTCGTTGTTCCAGCGGCCGGTGTATACCACCTTATGCGTTTCACCGTCTACTTGGTATTCGTTAATGTATTTACCGTTTCCGGTGCGCTTCCCGTTAATGAATTCGCCGGAATATTGTTTGCCATTTCCCCACTTGATCGTACCGCGACCATTGGGCTGGCCGTTGGCTGCTTCACCGTAATAGGATGTCCGTTCGGAGATCTGTATCCATTCCTTGGCGGAGGCCGCATCGACGGAACCCGGCAGCGGGGCTAGCGAAGTGGCTATAAGCGAGACTGAAAGTGATAAGGTTACTGATAATGCCGTTATTTTTTTCATGAACATGTAGGCTCCTTTGTTGATATGGTTCTATTATACACTTCGCTGGTTACTTCTTCATTCCTCTATATGTCCTATATAATGAAGCGGAAGAGGATGGTGACTTGAATGATTGGGCCTACTCGGATATGGTTAGATTTTTGGATATACAGGATAACGGGAGGGAACAGGATATGACACATGAAGAAAACGCCGCAGGCTGGGACGCAATTGATGAGCAGCTATTGAAGCTGTACCGGGAGCAGGAGCCGAAACATTACGGAGCCCTAATTCCTTATGCTCTTGGAGGACCCGATCCGCTGAATGGAATCAGCGCTTATACGTCGAATGCCCCTTTTCCCCATTGGCATATGGTCACTTATGGCTTTAGCGAGCTGTATGACAAGGAGTCGGACAATCTGGAGGAGAGCGGTTACGGATTCGAATTGACGTTCAGGCTGGCTAAGCCGGAGGACGAGGAAGAGCCGCCGGCGTGGGCGCTAAATCTGCTTCAGAATATGGGGAGATACGTGTTTAACAGCGGGAATGTTTTTCGCTCGGGGGATTATTTGGATGCCAATGGGCCGATCTGCCTGGGAGCCGATACGCAATTGACCGCACTTGCCTTCACCCTGGATCCCGAGCTGCCGGGGATGGATACGCCGAATGGTCGGGTAGAATTCCTGCAGATGGTTGGCATCACACGTGAAGAGCTCGAGGCGATGCAGACATGGAATACGCTTGGCGTATTACAAGCTTGTGCGGAGTATATGCCGCAGTACATAACGGATCTGGATCGGGATTCGCTGCTGAAGATGCCTTCGATTTCGGAAGCCGTTGATCGGGGGAGAAAACAAGAGGGCTCGAATACCGGATTTCTTTACGTGAGCCAGCTGGCTTTTGAACCGGGGAAGAAGAGCTGGTTAAGTAAAACTCCGGCCACCTTACAAATAGGCGCCAAGCAGGCCGAAATTATCGGGAAGCTGCTGCAGGGCCGAATTCTGAAAGATAAGAAACTGAGCCTTGTAGGCTCGGATGTTCGGGTCGTATTTGAGCCGGGGGAAGAGAGTCGCTGGACTGCAGAGGATGGAGATGTTACCCTTGTTTTGGACGATCGGACCGCGGGTGAATTTTCGCAGGTCAGCACCTTCGAGCTTTCTGGCTTGCAAGGATTTCGGATTGAAGTCCTGAAGACGGAAATCAAGGATCAAGAAGGAAATGTTGTACAAGTTATCGGATAGCACGGTGGAAAATATGAATAACACAGATAGAAACAATTTCCTGTCCATATAAAATAGTTTACAATTTGAGTGATGTCTATATACTTATACTTTAAAGCGGTACATAAACATCATGCTACAGGAAATGGTTCTGACAAAGGGAGGATTACATTGAAAGCATCTATTAAAGTAGGGATCGTAGGTTATGGAAATTTGGGCAAAGGCGTACAGAAAGCCATCGGGCAAAATCCGGATCTGGAGCTGGTAGCCATCTTCACGCGCAGAGACCCGCAGCAAATGTCAGCCAATTCCGGTGCTCGCTTCGAGCATATATCAGCGGCAGAGCAATATATCGGCAAGATTGACGTTATGATTCTGTGCGGCGGTTCGGCTACGGATTTGCCTGAGCAAACACCACAGCTTGCCAGCATGTTCAATACGGTAGACAGCTTTGACACACACGCGAAAATCCCTGAGTTTTTCGAGGAAGTCAACAAAGCGGCGATGGGCGGAGGCCATGTCAGCGTCATATCGACAGGCTGGGATCCGGGCTTGTTCTCCATGAATCGTCTGCTTGCCGAAGCGATTTTGCCGGAAGGTAAGGATTATACCTTCTGGGGCAAAGGCGTGAGCCAGGGCCACTCGGATGCCATCCGTCGTGTTCCCGGGGTGAAGGCAGGCGTTCAATACACGGTTCCAGTAGAAGAGGTTATCAACCAAATCCGTTCTGGTGAAACACCGGAGCTTGCCACACGCGAGAAGCACCGGAGAGATTGCTTCGTCGTAGCGGAAGAAGGCGCGGACCAAGAGCAAATCCGTCAAACGATTGTGTCGATGCCTAACTATTTTTCCGATTACGATACAACCGTAACTTTCATTACGCAAGAAGAGCTTGAAGCTGAGCATGCAGGCATGCCTCATGGCGGATTTGTCATTCGCAGCGGGGTAACCGGTAGCGGTAATAAACAAATTGTTGAATTTGGCCTGAAGCTTGACAGCAATCCGGAATTTACGGCCAGTGTGCTGGTATCTTATGCAAGAGCTGCCCATCGTTTGAGCAGAGAGGGACAGCAAGGCGCCAAGACGGTGTTTGATATCCCGCTGGGATACTTATCTCCAAAATCGGCTGAAGAGCTCCGCAGCGAGCTTCTATAAGCTGCAAAAAGCCCCGCCGCATATGCGGCAGGGCTTTTTTTTTTGTTCTTATTTATACGATACCTTGTGCGATCATGGCATCAGCTACTTTAATAAAACCTGCGATGTTGGCACCAGCCACAAGATTGCCGGCTGCGCCATATTCTTCCGCAGCATCTACGGCACTGCTGTAGATGTTTTTCATGATCTGATGGAGCTTTGCATCCACCTCTTCAAAGGTCCATGACATTCTCATGCTGTTCTGGCTCATCTCCAGCGCGGATACGGCAACCCCGCCTGCATTGGCGGCTTTAGCCGGTCCGAACAGCACGCCGCTGCTGATGAACTGCTCAATCGCTTCCAGCGTGGAAGGCATATTGGCTCCTTCACCGATGGCTTTTACGCCGTTCATGATGAGTGTCTTCGCTGCTTCTTCATCCAGCTCGTTCTGCGTGGCGCATGGAAGCGCGATGTCGCATGGAATGTTCCAGATGCCCGTGCAGCCTTCGGTATACTCGGCATGCGGGTGAATCTTGACGTATTCGCTGATCCGCAGGCGATCCCGTTCCTTCAGCAGCTTGACGGTTTCGAGGTTAATTCCGTCCGGATCATACAGGTATCCGTTGGAATCACTGCAGGCGATGACGTGCGCACCGAGCTGCTGTGCTTTTTCAATCGCATAGATGGAGACGTTGCCCGAGCCGGACACCACAACGCGGCTGTCTTTGAAGCTAAGGCCCTGCGAAGCCAGCATCTCCTGTACGAAGTAGACGCAGCCGTAACCGGTTGCTTCCGTACGTGCCAGGCTTCCGCCATAGATGACGCCTTTGCCTGTCAGCACGCCGGCCTCATGTCCTCCGCGGATACGCTTGTATTGGCCGAACATATAACCGATCTCGCGAGCGCCGACACCGATATCGCCGGCAGGCACATCGGAATCAGGTCCGATATGGCGGTACAGCTCGGTCATGAAGCTCTGGGTAAAACGCATGACTTCCTGATCGGATTTGCCTTTTGGATCGAAATCCGAGCCGCCCTTGCCGCCGCCGATGGGCTGGCCTGTGAGCGCATTTTTGTAGATTTGTTCAAAGCCAAGGAATTTGACGATGCCGGCATAAACCGAAGGATGGAACCGGATGCCGCCTTTGTACGGACCCAGCGCGCTGTTAAACTGGACGCGGAACCCGCGGTTTACTTGGGTTTTGCCTTGATCATCCACCCATGGTATACGGAAGGTGATCATTCGTTCAGGCTCGACAAGGCGTTCCAGAATACCGTGTTCCCGATATTTCGGATGCTGGGCTAAAACAGGGACGAGGGAATCGACAAATTCCCGGACGGCTTGATGAAATTCTTTCTCGTGCGGATCCCGGGCCACCACTTGGTTATAGATGGATTCCACATAGTCTTTCGCGGCATTAAGGGGTGAAGAAACAGAAATATTCGTAGTCACTTTTGCGATGCACTCCTTCAAATCGTTAAAGTAGAATTGCGTGATAAATCGTCGGTTTTGCTGAAAAGAAAGCCTGTCTCGGACAATTTGTACTAAAACATTAAAAGTTTGCACTCAGCATTTTTAAGTTAAAAAGAATTTTATAGAATCTTGCCTCGTATTACCAATAAAATGTTTTTTGCGAACTCATTAAATATTTCTATAAAGTTGTCATTTGGTGTAAGTTAATAAGCCATAACCCCGTGTTTCGTGTAGCGAAAATGCAAAAAATGATCCGAATTTGTCATGGAAAAATACAAATAAAAGGAACTTTGCCTTCAATTTTTTCGGCATGTTTCGCGTCTGACTATATGGAGAAATTGGAATATAATTACAGTGATTTAAGGCATGAAAAAGTTTTTGGCAGCGATGTTTATTTTGGCAATAAGTGCCTTGACGGCATATAAAAAAAGATCGAAACATGCCCGAACGGCTGTTTCGATCTTCTTATTCATATAAGGATAAGTCCGGCCTTATTTCGAAATATCGATAAATCCTTCGCCAAACACGTCGCGTACGTCGTGAATCGTGACAAAGGCGTTTTTATCCTCCGCACGGACGATTTTTTTGAGCATGGAGACCTCCTGTTTACTGATGACGATGTACAGCACATCTTTGGTCTGCCCGGTGTAATATCCATAACCCCGAAGCACGGTCACCCCGCGGTCCATAATCTCCGTCACCCGAATCGCGATGCGGTCATGATGAGTCGAGATGATGGTAACGGCCTTTTTGGGATTCAAGCCCTCGATAATGAACTCCATCGCCTTGGTGCCGATATAGAGGATGACCACGGTGAACATCACCTTCTCGATCCCGATTACAAAGACGGACAGTCCGGCCACGATCAGGTCAAAGAACAGCAGGGCATAACTGATATTCCAATCCCAATATTTATTAGCCAGACGGGCCAATATCACCGTACCTGCCGTAGTGCCGCCAACCCGGACGATGAGTCCAATCCCGACGCCGGCAAACAGCCCGGCAAAGATGGCATTGATCACCGGCTCATCCGAAGCGATGTGCCAGTTCTCCGTCAAGTGCAGGAACAGCGAGTGAAAGGCAACAACGATAATGGTATAGACGGTCGTTTTTTTATCCAGAAGCTTATAGCCGACAATCAGCAAAATTCCGTTAATCACGATGCCGACCAGCGCCGGGGACCATTTCAGCACATAAAACAGAATAATCGATATCCCGGTAACGCCGCCTTCGCCAAAATCGTTGGGAATGACGAATAAATTGACGGCCAGCGCAAAAATAAATGCCCCGATGAGCAGCATGATCATATCAAACGCTCTTTTTTTCATACGATATACCTCCATGACTTTCAACAAGCTCACAAAAAAAGCGACTAAAGGAAAAAATCATCCTTTAATCGCTTTATGCAAACACAGGTTGCGCAGCTCTTTTGATACTCTCATTATAATAATCATTACATGGAATGTAAATGATTTTTAATTCACTGAGCGTAGGAGACGACGGAAATGCCTACGTTGTAGCCCCCCCTTGCAGGCGGGGCATTTTTTATGGGGTTTATCGAGAGGAAGGCGAGAATGGGAGCGCAACATTTCGAAATGGGGTCTGTGCTAAAACTAAAAGTGAAAGAAGAAGAGGGGATGATGAGAACATGAATACATTGAATGGGAAAGTTGCCTTGGTTACGGGCTCCAGCCGAGGCATCGGACGTGCCATCGCGATACGGTTGGCGAAGGAAGGAGCGTTGGTAGCCGTTCATTATGGCAAGAACCATGAGGCGGCGGAAGAGGTCGTCAGCGAGATAACACGGGCTGGCGGAGAAGCTTTCTTGGTAGGGGCAGATCTCGCATCCTCGGATGGAATAAGTGCCCTGTACGCGGCGCTGGATGAGACATTGAAAGCACGAACAGGTAATACGTATTTCGATATTCTGGTTAACAACGCAGGGATCGGCTTAATGGAAACCATCGGGGAGACCACGGAGGAGAGCTTTGATGATGTGATGCGAATGAACGTGAAGTCGCCATTCTTCATGATTCAGCAGGCTCTGCCACGCCTTCGGGACGAGGGACGCATTATCAATTTATCCTCTGCAGTAACGCGAATTTCCTTGCCCAATATTCCAGCGTATACGATGACGAAGGGGGCCATTAATTCGCTGACCCTCTCTCTGTCGAGCCAGCTGGGTTCCCGCGGTATTACGATCAATGCGATCCAGCCCGGATTCGTAGCTACCGACATGAATGCTGCCATGCTTCAGGACCCGGTCTCGTTCCAATTCGGTGCCGGTTATTCGATCTTCGGAAGATGGGGTGAGCCTGGGGATATCGCGGACATAGCTGCGTTTCTGGCTTCTCCGGGCAGCCGCTGGATCACCGGTCAATGCATCGATGCCAGTGGAGGTTCCCATCTGTGACCTCGGTCTTAGCCGCAAATCCATGAACATGGAAAGAGCCTCATTCCGGTTGCAGGATTCCTTTTTCCGGTATTTCCTCTATAATGTTTGAAGAAGTTACAAGGCAGGAAGTACAGGGACGGAGGCAGGTAAAGATGTGGAATATCGATTTTGAGCAGGCGTACGACAAACGCGTGGGTGCCACCGAAGAACAAATGGCCCGTTTTGTTAAGGAGTGGAATGCGGAGCTGACTGCGGCAGAAATGGAGGACATCAAGGGAAGACAAGTGAATCCTTTTCACAAAACGTCTCCCTTTTACGATCAATATACGCCGCTCGATCCTGCAGGTTGGAAGCTGCCTCAGCGAAGTTTTCCCGCTAGCTATTTGGACTTGTTGAAGTACTCCAACGGTGGAGAGTTTCAACAGGGAGAACGTCTTTTTCAGTTCTTTAGCACGGATGACCTGAGGGAGATGAATCTGGCTTACGAGCTGCCGGAGTATATGCCGAATGCGGTGTCGTTTGCTATGGATGGAAGCGGAAATCATTATATGTTCGATATGAGGGAAGAGCCGATAAATGGTGAATATCCGATTCTGTTCGCGCATTCCGGCAGCTTAGGCTATGAGGAGTGCGAACGGGTTGCGGATTCTTTGTCGGCGTTATGCACGGAGAAATGGGAGCTGTATTGAGAAGGATAAGAATGCAAGCAGGGAGCCGAGAAACCAATTGGGGGAATGTGGATACGAAGGATTACCCTTATTGGCAGGGTTAGCATATCTTGAACAGGGAGAAGGGCCCGCGCGTAATGTGCGGGCTCTTCTATTTTGCGCTCAGCAATCGTTCACGTACCATGTAACCATGATCATTAGGGCCAGTACTTCGACAGTAAAACCGCCCGGAGCTTTAACGTAGAAGGTCCATCCGTGCGCTCTTTGAGGCGCTGTGACATCAAAGCCGTCATCGCTTAGACGCTGATGGATCTCATTTACCTTTGCTTCGCTTTCCTGTATAAAGCCGATATGAAACGTCTTGGGATAGTTAACCTCGGTACCCCGCATTAAGGTCAGCACCATCCCTTGATCGTCAAACAGTGCTGCAAACGACTGGCCACGCTCGCCTCCAATTTTGAATCCAAAATAGGTTTGCAAAAATTCCTTTGCTGCGGTTACATCGGTGACGGTGAGGTTAAGATGGTTCAGTATCATAGCGTAAACACTTCCTTTCAGGAGAATAAGCGATTCTTGATTCAAGCGTAGCACATGAATGCAAGTGGAGGGCTTACGCCGGTTTAGGCCCGGAACGGGTGGCAAAACCCGTCACATAAGTTGAATGTTTCAGATAAGGCTTCGTACAAGCAAGAATAGGGAAACGTATTTTGACAGTGATTCTGCTATAATAATCGATAGATATCCCCCCCCCTTATTCAATAAAAAAGGTGGATTTTCATGCTTTCATTTACTAGACTAACCAAATGCAAACCCCCGATCCCGTAATTTCTTTGCCAGCCAACTAGAGATTTTTTTGAAATGATGAGGGGGACGTTAGCTGTGCAAAGAAAAATCTCAAATCCATCCATATGGTTATTAATTATCCTTGTGGGTTTCCCGCAAATTAGTGAAACGATATATACACCATCATTACCGGACATTGCCCATCAATTGGGAGCAAGCAATAATGCAATCCAACTGACGCTCAGCATTTACTTTCTGGGCTTTGCCTTCGGCGTGTTTTGCTGGGGAAGGCTTTCGGATTCCATCGGACGTCGCCCTGCTATGCTGTGGGGCATCCTGGTTTATGGAATAGGCAGCTTGGGCTGCTATCTGTCCGGTTCGGCCGAATGGTTATTGGTGAGCCGATTCATTCAGGCCTTTGGTGCCAGCACCGGCTCGGTTGTCACCCAAACCATCTTACGTGAGAGCATCGATGGAGCCAAGCGACATGCGGTGTTTGCCCAGATTTCGGCTGCGCTTGCGTTTACGCCTGCTATTGGGCCGCTCATTGGCGGATGGGTAGATCAATCTCTTGGTTTCAGAGCAGTGTTCTTGACGCTGGTTTTGATGAGCGCCGCCATTTTGGCGTATTCCTGGACTTCTCTGCCTGAGACCAGGGTAAAGTCTGTATCAAAGATTAACACCCTCTCCGTGGCCAAGCGTCTGGTCACTGACCGCAGAATATGGGGGTTCGGTTTTCTCGTTGGAGCTACCAACGGCATATTGTTCAGTTACTATGCGGAGGCCCCGTTTATTTTTATTGAATTTTTTCAGATGAGTCCCGGCGGGTTCGGTTTCTTCGGAATCTTTGTTGCGATGTCATCCATCCTGGGTGCGATGCTGTCGAAGAAACTGCTGACCAGGCTCCAGGCTGAGCGCATGATCGTGATTGGCACGATCATTACGATGCTGGGGGCCCTTTCCCTTACCGTTCTTGCTGTTAGCGGAATTAACGCCACCCTAATGCATAGGGTGTTGATGGTAGCGTGTATTTTTATTCTTCTGCTCGGTATCGGAATGGCGCTTCCGAATTGCCTTAGTCTGGCGTTGAACCAATATGGAGATGTGCTCGGAACGGCAGGAGCGATCTTCGGATTGGGTTATTACATTGTCGTCAGCCTGATTACCAGCGGCATGAGCCTTCTTCACAATGGCTCGTTAATCACAATGCCCTTGTATTTTCTTGGGCTTGCGGTTGTCATGGTTTGCGTGTGCAAGAAGTTGCTGGATATACGCTGAGGTAGTCCGGTATCTTGTTCAAGTTTCATATAGGATTGAAAAGAAGCTGTCCCCTTCCTAGCAGGAGGGGCAGCTTCTACTTGTTCCACTGGATTAATAGAGCGGCGGTGGTACGCCTACCGATAAAAGATGCCCCGCAGAAGTGGAATATTTACCCATGGTTTGGTGCCATTTTTAAACTGAAACTATAATACTTTACTTAATTAAAGTGACAAACTGAATAAATTCGCTTTCCAAATTCTTTATACTTGTTGAGCATTCTTTTATGGTTCTAAATCCTAATGCCTAATTGTCATATGACATTTTGAAGTGTCTTGGCATTGTGGGTGACGAAATGACACTTGTTGATATGACAAACCTTTTGCCATACTCGGTTCAGCCAGTTGTTATGAGGCAAATACATTTTGAGGAGAGACCATGTATGAATAAAAAGACTCGCACCCTCGCGGTTCTGCTATTATCCGCTATGGCAATGACCGCAATTATCCCACCTAGCAGCCGGGCAGCTGCCGCAACAATGTCCACGACTAATGCACCTGTAAATTCTAGCTTGGAGGGGCCCCGCGATGCCAAGGAGCTAGAAGCATTTGCAGATATCGTTTTTGCGGACGTGATGAAGAAGTATAACACAGTCGGTTCTAATTTTGCGGTCGTGGCCGATGGGAAAGTGTTACTAAGCAAAGGTTACGGTTATGCCGACAAAGAAAAGAAGATTCCCGTTGATAAAGACACCGTTTTCCAGATCGGCTCTGTTACCAAGACATTCACGGCCTTGGCGGCTATGCAGTTGGTCGATAAGGGGAACATCGATTTACGAGGCGATATTCAAAAGTACTTAGGAGGAGTGAAGATTCCGAATAAAACGGGGAAAAAGCTGACCATGTATGATCTGCTTACCTATGCAACCGGATTTGAATCACCCGATATCTCTTCGTATTATTCACCGGAATATGTTAACAAAAACTTTCCAATAAAGGATTTTGTCAAATCACATATGTCAGCGGTAGTGAGGCCTCCGGGAGAAGCATACGTTTATGACTATCTGGGGTTTTTGCTAGCGGGGTATGCGGTAGAGAACGTCTCGGGAATGCCCTATTCGAAGTATATGGAGAAAAACATTTTCACCCCGTTAGGCATGACCTCAACGAGTGTACGGTTTACGCCCGAACTATTAGGCAGAATGGCTGCTCACTATGGACCGAAGGGTGAAAAGATCCCCATGGATGGAACTATGCCTACAGAAAAACCTGAAGGTGGTATCATTTCAACAGCAGATGACATGGCGAAGTATCTCTTAATGCATCTGAACAAAGGAAAGTATGGTGGCAAAGAAATTGTGAGCCAAAAAAGCATAGAGCAAATGCACACATACCAGTTTTTTGCTGATAAAACGATTCCTCTTACAACAATCGGGTTCGAAGGCTATTTCAATGAGAAGAT
The DNA here is from genome assembly GCF_049893405.1 of Paenibacillus sp. Dod16. Lineage (NCBI taxonomy): Bacteria > Bacillati > Bacillota > Bacilli > Caryophanales > Paenibacillaceae > Paenibacillus > Paenibacillus sp. Dod16. The sequence continues at coordinate 60,738 of NZ_JBNDYG010000021.1, read as the reverse complement.
GAATGGTCAACATGTGATTCTAAAAGGAGGAAATGTTACAGGGCATTCATCCCTGATTGTTATTCTGCCTGAGAAAAATGTAGCCTTCTATATGTCCAACAATGACGATAACCCCTATGTGAGCATTGACGTGTATGAAGCGTTTATGAATCACTATTATCCAAGAAAAACAGAAGTTTCAAAGCCAACCTATTCGGCAATCAGTGAGCAGCAAGCCAAAGCGTATGTCGGATTATATAAAAACACGCGTATGGAGGCCTCAAGGACTATGGTTTCTTATTCGAACGGGAAATTAGTTACGGAAACAGCTTCAGGCAAGCATACGCTGAAAATGATCCACCCTTTATTGTTCGAAGATGAATCAGGTACTAAAGTGACGTTTAAGAAAAACGCAGCTGGCCATATTGCATATATGTATTCTACGGGTCTACCAGACTTAGTTGCATTTTCAGAAAAAGTTAACGTGGGTTCACCTTTCTCTGATGTACCTGCGAATAGTAAGTATAAATCATATATTAACAATCTCAAGGCTTTGAAAGTCATGAACGGGAAGTCTTCCCATATCTTTGATCCAAAAGGAACGATGACTCAAGGCGAATTCTCAGAAGTGCTGCTTCGCGCACATGGGTGGCATAAACAGCCTTACATGATTGAACTCAATAAGAAGCAGAGCCGGACTGCCTAATTATCAGCCTAATTCTCCGATCACCAGACAAATGGCGGCGGTGATGATCCAAAACCTGAAGCAGGTAGAGCCTAGAACGAAGGTTAAACTGAGTGGCACAACGGATGCCTGGGCAGTTGAAGCCATCAAAGCGCTTATATCTCAAGGGATCATGGATCCGGATACCAAGGTTAAATCTGATGGCTCCGTAAACTTCCGTTCAAAAGAACTTTTGAAACGCCAAGAGGCTAGTGCCTTATTGGATCAAGCATTTAATTACTATATTTTACCGATTAGTCACTAATTTACCCGACTATAAGCATGCTGAGGCTGTCCTCCGTCCGAAACCTGACGAATAACGACGCCCTGGCGGCATTGGATCATTTGGCCTTCCTCCATTTGTGAGGAGAAGCGGATACGCTCGATGGCTCTTGAGCATCTGTCAGGGATCCTGATGTAAAAGCGAAAAGGACACAAAATATGAAAAGCCCGCTACGCTATGGTAGTGGGCTTTTTCCGATATCAATCTTTGGATTCCTCCACAGTCGCCACTGGATTCTCCTCATAGCTGATCCAATCGCTCCAGCTGCCTGCGTACAGCTTCACATTGCCGTAACCGGCTTCCTCCAGGGCAAGCACGTTCGGACAAGCGGTGACGCCGGAGCCGCAGTATACGATAATCTCGGCATCCTCCGGAATGTCGGAAAAATGCTTGCGAAGCGCGCCTGCATCCTTCCAATGTCCGGCGTCGTCCAGGACGCCCTTCCAGAAGCAGTTCACCGCACCCGGAATATGTCCGGCTTTGGCGTCCAACGGTTCCTCGGCTCCGGCATATCTGCGCGGTTCGCGTGAATCGATGAGGATTTTGTTACCATGCTGCGAAGCCGCGCGCACCTCATCTACGAGGACCAGTTTATCGGGCTTAAGGTTGATGTCATAGGGTACCGGAATGACGATCGGCTGTTCATCCGTTACCGGATACGAAGCGTTCTTCCAAGCCGTAAAGCCTTCATCCAACACATAGGCCTGTTCATGCCCGGTGTATTTCAGCAGCCACCATAAACGGCTGGCCATGGCTCCGCCTTGGTCGTCGTAGATGACGACACGGCTGCTCTTCTGAATGCCGGACTGGCCGAGACGCTTTGCAAGCTGATCCAAGTCCGGTAGAGGATGGCGTCCGCCATGTTGGGAGATAGGGGAGGAGAGGTCCTTCTCTAGGTCGAGGTAAACGGCACGCGGAATATGCGATTCCTCGTAAGCGGCTCGGCCGCTTTCCGGCTTCCCGAGGGCAAAACGGCAGTCGACGATGACCAGATCCGGTTCATAGAGTCTCGCCAGCAGTCATTTCATTGACACGATATTGTTCATATACCAGGACACCGCCTTCTATTAAGAAATAATGAGATTAAGTAACCGAATTATATCATATTGCTGCTTCCGATTACGTATATAACTAAAAAGTCGACCTGTCTCATAGAAGGATGAGATCAGGTCGACGATATGAGAATGAATAATGGCAAGAATCAGGATAAACGCTTTATTTCTTGATAGCTTGAAGCAGCATGGAGGTGTAAGCCTCGGCGCCTTCCGGCTCCAGATGGACACCGTCAGACCGGAAGTATTCCGGATGATCCTTACTGGCTGAATACCAATCCACCAGCGTAACTTTCGGGTTCTGGGCAGCCGCTTTTGCCAGCATGCCGTTCACGTTCTGTTCCCAATCACGCGGAACCCGCGTATTGATAAGCAGAATTTGCTTAGCTGAGTCCAGAGGACGCAGAAGAGAATCCAGATCCTTTTTCGAGAAAGCGCCGTTGGTCCCCAGCCCGATGATGATAACGCCGCCATCTATCCGATTCTGGGTCTTCATAGCAGGGATCAGGTCATCGGCCTGACGCATTTGGCGGCCTATCACTGCATCGATGTGAATGCCGGGCAGCGATTTCTCGAGATAAGTGGATACCCCGAGCATGACCGAATCACCAATGGCCGTGACGGTGGACTGGGATACCGGAGGATTTTGAGGCTTATTCGTTGGCTGCGTTTGATTGCTCTTACCGCCTGTCGTTTCGCTTCCCGAGTCCTTGGATTGATCCGGCTTATCGGCCTTCTCCTCACCAGGTTTACCCGCTTTATCTTCATTCGGTTGATCCGGGATTGTTTTTTCGGAATCAGCCTTATCCGGGTCTTCGCTCCCTGTGTCGGTGTTCTTGTCTTCGTTGTCAGCGTCATTTCCAGCAGGAGGGTCCGGCTCTTCGTTTCCGCCAGTATCTTCATCGCCAGAATGTGTCGCTTCGTTCGGAAGCGGCATTTCATCCGTTTCTTTAGCAGGGTCCGGCTTCTTAATAACACCAGGCTGCTTCGCGTCGGTAGGCGGAGGGGAGATGTTCCCGTCGTCAGTGCCTGTAGGAAGCGGCGTTTGTCCTTGCGGTGGCTCCATCGCTCCGGACTCTCCGCCTTGATTCTGATCCGGTTCTTCCGGGGCAGGGTCATCAAGGTTCAGCATGGCAGCGATATCGCCTACCGTTCTCGCAGAAGATACGCTGCTCATCATCCCTGAGCAAAAAATACCGATTAGAATGAGCGAGCTTAGCGACACGACCCAGCCTCTTAATGAAATCGAAGCCGGACGGCGGCGAATGGAGCGGGCTTTAAACCATACCTTCTTCAGTCCGCCATGACGTATCGGTTCTTCAACATACTTCCAGGATAGGGCGGCCAGCAGAACGCTTGCCGCGATTTGCAGTGCAACCTGAGGCAGACTCAGATTGCCTGTGCCGGATGCAGGTGAGGTCAGGATCATCACCGGGTAATGCCATAAGTAAATGCCATAGGATCGAACGCCAATCCACAACAGGGGCTTCCAGCTTAACAAGCGGCTGATCGAAGCTGCAGGATGCGCCAACACCGCAACGAGGACGGCGGCGGCCAGAGAGAAGAGGAACATTCCCCCTTGATACAGGAACGAATCGTACCGGTCCACCCGCCACATCATGAACAGTATGATGAGCAATGCCACTGCGCCTGTTAGGTTGAGTCTGCGCCGGGCAGCCCTTGAAACATGGGTGGACAGCTTCCAGCTGGGCCATACGATAGCAAGCCCTGCTCCGATGAGTAAACCAAACGCCCGGGTATCCGTTCCGTAGTAGACCCGGCTAGGATCATCTCCCGGTTGATAGATCACTGCCATGGCGAGAGCTGAAATCGCGGCTCCGGCAGCAATGAAAGTGAACAGCTGTCCCCTGCGGGGGAATAGCTTGAGTACGGCTAACATGATTAGGGGCCACAGCAAGTAGAACTGTTCTTCCACGGCAAGCGACCAGAAATGCCCCAGTGGAGACGGCGGGCCAAATGATTCGAAATAAGATTGCTGCTGAAAAATAAACTGCCAGTTGCTTATGTATGTAACCGCACCGAGCACCTCACTCCGAAGCGTAGCCAGCCGAGATCGGTCAAATAGCGTAACCCACACCACCAGGATGAACAGCATGAGCAGCATGGCCGGCAGGAGACGTCGGAACCTTCGGATCCAGAAATCTTTCAGATCGATCCGGCGATGATGATGCCATTGCGATGCCAGAATATCCGTAATGAGATAGCCGGACAGTACGAAGAATAAACTGACTCCGAGAAAACCACCGCCTGCAAAACCGAAATTCCAGTGGTATCCCATCACTCCGATCAAGGCGAGGGCCCTCAGCCCATCAAGACCGGGCATGTAGCGTGAATGTGGCTTATCTGATGCCGGCACGGGAGATCACTCCTTTCGAAGGATCTGCGCTTACGCCGCCCTGGAACAGCCGCTGCGATAATATGTAGGACATATTCTCAAACGTCTGGGTGCTGAATAGTGAATGTGTCATTTGGAACATGGTAAACCTTCCCTTTCCTTTATAGGAGGATATCTTGAATTAAGGAGACGCTTATCGAATCCTGTAATATCCTGCAACACGATGTCATAGCTAATACTATCATTCCAGGAAAAACAGAAGGTGACAAAAAAGTGAAGCTACGGCTACATTATGATGTCAATAATAAAACAGATTTTTCATTTGAAAGGAAAAGTCTACACACCTCGTTATCCATGATTCGGTAACCGATTGTTAGCTGTATCGCAATAGGCCATAAGAAAGAGGAGGTCCCTGCCTCCTCCAACATTAGGATGATCCCACATCCATGATTTTCCTTTTATTAATGTAGAATATCGGTCAGATCGCCGCTCCCTGCCGTTTACGAAAAAAGGTTTTGAGTGCCTCGTACACTTCCCCTTTGTCTTTAATGACATGATACATGAATTGGTCCAGCTTGATATTCTTATAAGCCGACATCAGCGTGCTGCTGCGATTGTATTGATTGACCTCACCATAACCGAACATATTGCTGACCTTCAGCAGTTCGCCGATGAGTTTGACGCAGCGTTCATTGTCGGACGTGAGGTTATCGCCGTCGGAGAAGTGGAAGGGATAAATGTTGTATTTGGAAGGGGGATAACGGTGATGAATGATATCAAGCGCCTTCTGATAAGCGGATGAACATATGGTTCCGCCGCTTTCACCCCGTGTGAAGAACTCTTCTTCAGTCACTTCTTTCGCCTCGGTATGGTGGGCGATAAACACGATTTCGACCTTCTCGTACTGCTTGCGAAGGAAGCGGGTCATCCAGAAGAAAAAGCTGCGCGCGCAGTATTTCTCGAAGGAGCCCATGGAGCCGGACGTATCCATCATGGCGATAATGACCGCATTGGATTCCGGGATGACGGTGTCGTCCCAGGTCTTGTAACGCAAGTCGTCCGGACTGATCCCGTGGATGCCGGGTTTGCCGTCTCTTGCATTGCGGCGCAAATTCTCCAAGATGGTGCGTTTCTTGTCGATGTTGGACATGATGCCTTTTTTGCGGATGTCGTTGAAGACGATGGACTCTGTCTCGATCTGCTCTTTATCCTTGGGCTGCAGCAGCGGGAGCTCCAGTTCCTCAAACAGCATATTCTCCAGTTCTTCCAAGCTGACCTCGGTTTCCACGATGTCCTGCCCTGCCTGATCGCCGGCCGATTCTCCCTTACCGGGCTGGGCTGACGAAGGGTCGCGTCCAAGGACGTCCCCAACCTGACTGTCACCGTCGCCCTGGCCGACATGCTTTTGCTTTTGATAGTTATAGATGAAACGGTATTCGTCAAGGCTGCGGATCGGAACTTTAATGATCTGCTTTCCGTCGGACAGAATAATGTTTTCCTCGGTAATAAGGTCGGACAGGTTGCGTTTGATGACTTCACGGATTTTATGCTGATGACGTACCTGATCCTGATAGCCCTTGCGGTGCAGCGACCAGTCTTCACGGGATACGACAAACGACAGGGCGTCTTCATTTTGCATGGACAGTCACCTCCCAAGTATTGCCTTGACACGGTTGCCGTCTTTTTGGCTGTAGTAATTCATTATATTCGGGAGAAAGAGCGATATGTGAGTATCAATCCGGGTTTGTCATGAAAAAGACACTTAACCTAAAGATGAATCAGGCAAGTGTCTTGAAGTGTCAATGCTTAAGCATTTAATACAAATAGGAAAAGAGCTCCGATGGTGATGATGACTACGCCGTTCACGATGGTGGCAATCACGGCGACAGCACGCTTGCGTGTTTTGGATAAGCAGCCTACAACGCCAAGCACCAAGCCGGTGATATTGATGATCATCACGATGATGAACACGGCCGCCAGCGTGGTCATCGCTTCCAGCGTTTCCTGAGTCGGCTCAAGGAGCGGTCCGTTCTCCGTCATGTATGGCTCAATCATCGTGGTGCCGAGCGCGCCGAGCAGAATATACCCGAGCAGCGTCACGATCGACAAGATGAATGAGGCGATGCCGAAGCGGGAGTTTTTTCTATCCTCGGGTGGAATAAAGGTGGTTTTGGGTCGCTTAGGTGAACCTTGGTCCTCGGATGGGGAGGCAGGTGATTGTTGATCCATGTACATAATCGCTCCTAACATAAGAATTCATTCTCTAATGGGTTCGTGTGGTCTTCAATAAAAAGACATCCTTATTAATCTTTCACAAAATGGCCCTGAAATCAAGTCCAAAGCGTCTCAAATGCCGGTGGAAAAGCTTCCTTGAATCCGTTAAACTTAATTTGAATACATAAGGACACGGGTGTCCGCTGACAAAAGGGGTTGAAAAGGCATGAGTCGTAGATTCATCGCATGGGGTTCGATCCTGATGGCATTATCTGTCGCTATCGGGGCATTCGGCGCCCATATGCTGGAGGATAAGATTACGCCGGACGAACTTGCCATTTATGAGACCGGAGTCCATTATCATATGATTCACGGACTTGCGGTGCTGATTACGGGGATTGTGACGAAGGTTCTGGGCGAATCCCGGAAGCTGTTCTGGGCAGGGACTTTATTCATTGCGGGAACCGTCATATTTTCCGGAAGTCTCTACGTGTTAAGTTTATCGGGCTTGAAGTGGCTCGGTGCGATTACGCCGATCGGCGGTGTATCCTTTATCGTGGGCTGGCTGATGCTGATGTCTTCGGCGCTGTCCCGAAAAAATGCTTGATATTAAAAAAACGGCTTCACCGATCCCTTCTTATGGGGCGGCGAAGCCGTTTTTTTTTGATGGATACCGTGGACTTAATACCGACTCAGCTGACGCTGAACTCATCAATTTCATTGAGTTTGAAGGTATACACCTGTTTCTCATCGACATGATAGACGTTGACCAGGAAATTGCTTTCATCATAGTTGAGAATTCGGCAGGGAAGACTTGTCTGCTTACCGTGGCGGTTGGTTGTCAGGCGAACAAGGCGATTGTCCTTACTGTATACTTTTATCCATTCAAAGGGATCACTTCCGGTGAGTGGAGTTTGGACAGGAGGTACGCTTGCAGCGATCTTTTTTTCCGGAGAGGAAGCCGCAGGTGGCGCAGGTTTCTCTATCTGAGAAGCGGCAGAAGCCATCTTCCCGGAGGCTTTGCTAATAACGGAATCTTTCTTGGCTTGAACCAAGGTGTTGATAATTTCTCCAAGTTCCATTCCGGACTTAACCCGAAAATCGACGACTTCAGCCTTGTCGTTCAGCATTTCCAGCAAATATTGCAAAGCCAGTGCGTTGGAGGAACTCTTGACCAGAATATCAACGTTGAATAAAAAGCCGTTATCGTCGGTGACAGGAATTGTGTTCATAGCTTTTATCATTCACCAGCTTTCACTTGTTTTCTACTGAATCAAATATACCATAATTTTCGAATATTAATAGTCCTAATGTCATGTTGTGGTTCATCTTTATTCTATTGACTTACGAGTCATTCGCACCATGTGTGTGGGCTGGAATGCATAATATGAGAGACATTCGCACCATGTCGGTTCCAAAAGAATAAACATAATTCTAAGCCGACGTGTGAGGGGAGGTTTGTTGATATTGGTGACTTTACTGCCGATCGATATTGAAGGACATACCGTTATGGGCGTCGAGGTAAAGCTTCCGAAAACAACGCTGCTGGCCGTATACACTTCCCGCGGCTATATTATGTGCGGTGCACTCGATGTGGGCCTTCTTAACGAAAAGCTTGCGGACCGCAAGATTATCGCAGGAAGAGCCGTAGGGGTTCGCACATTGGAGCAGCTGCTGGAGGCGCCGTTGGAATCGGTAACCCTGGAGGCAGAGAAGTGGGGCATTCATCCTGGCTTGGCTGGCAAGGATGCGATCCTGCGCATGTTATGAGTCATGTATGCCTTCTCTCCCAAGAGTGATTCCCGTGCGGATCGCTCTTTTTTTGGAGATAACAAGGTTTAGACTTCAGATGCACTAAAATGCAAACCGTAAAAAAACGGACAATTCGGCTGGAGGGCCGGTTGTCCGTTTTATGATGCCATAAACATTTGGCGGATATAGCGATTATTCGAACAAGCTTTTTAAGCTCTCATGATAAGGAGCTTGCACGACGCCTTTTTCCGTAATGATGGCTGTCACATATTCATTCGGCGTAATGTCGAAGGCAGGGTTGTACACTTTTACGCCTTGCGGCGCTGTGCGCTTGCCGAAACCTTCCGTGATCTCTTCGGCAGGACGTTCCTCAATCGGAATATCGGCGCCTGTCTTCGTATTCAGATCAATCGTGGACAGCGGGCAAGCCACGTAGAAAGGAATGCCGTGAGCTTTAGCAAGTACCGCTACTCCGTACGTTCCTATCTTGTTGGCGACATCGCCGTTTGCGGCAACGCGATCCGTACCGACGATAACCGCTTGGATCCAGCCTTTGGACATAACCATGGCGGCCATGTTATCCGCCAGCAGTGTAACGTCAATCCCCGCCTGCTGGAGTTCAAAAGCAGTTAAACGCGCGCCTTGCAGGACAGGTCTTGTTTCATCCGCGAACACCTTGATGTTCAGGCCCTGCTCATGAGCCAGATACATCGGCGCCAGGGCGGTACCGTATTTGGCCGTTGCCAATCCGCCCGCGTTGCAGTGGGTGAGCACGCCCATGCCATCCTGGAAGAACGGCAGCGCGTTTTCACCGATGCGGCGGCATACATCCTCATCCTCGGCACGAATGGCTTCGGCTTCGGCGAGCAGCGCCGCGTTCAGTCCGGCTGTATCGAGATCCGAAGCTGCCAGCTTCTCAGCCGCAAGCTTGATACGGTCCAGCGCCCAGAACAGATTGACGGCTGTCGGTCTGGACGTTGCGAGATAAGCGCAAGTTTTTGCGACTTGTTGCAGCCATCCCTCGTTATCGTCGGCTTCAACCTGCATGCCGCCAAGGACTGCGCCGAATGCTGCCGCGATGCCGATAGCCGGCGCGCCGCGGACTTTCATGGAGTGAATGCCTTCCCAGACTTCCTCCGGTGTGAAGAGCTGAAGATAGACAATCTCTTCCGGGAGCAATCGCTGGTCCAGCAGGACCAGATGGTCTCCTCCCCAATAAACGGAGCTTAGCGGTTCATAGGTGCTGGCATTGCCGGTAGTCATACCGCTCATATCGATACCTCATTTCCTTTAGTTGCTTGCGTAATCAAAGTTAAAATGTCGTCAAAGGACTTGATGCTGCGATGATGCCGCACGAGATTTTTGCCGATGGCCAGCGCTTTGCGCTGCGCAGCTTCTCTGGCTTGATCATCGGCTATGGTGTCGATGTCCGCAACATGGGACAATCCAACGATGCGCCGAATCATTTTGCAGCCCGCGAATCCTGCGGTATCCTTCAAAATCTGTGATACATAGTGGTCCTGATAGCCTGGCGTGCGGGACATCTCGTCCAAGAGATCATCATTCCACAGCGCGCGGAAGTTGTTCTCGAAGTGGGTCCAGACATCGCTTGCCATCTCGAGGAGCCTGGCTTCCCGGGCGGCCAGCGTATGCTCGTCCCGACTCCAGCCAGGCTGTGACGCATAGTTTAGCAGCAGGTTGCCGATGACCGCACCGATATCGAATCCCATCGGGCCGAAATAAGCGAATTCCGGGTCGATCACCTTGGTGGATTCCGGCGTCACGAAGATGCTGCCTGTATGCAGATCCCCGTGCAGCAGAGCTTGCGCGTGAGTCAGAAACTTCTCCCTAAGCAGCGCGACCTCAAAGTGAAGCGGCAGGTCGGCGCGAAGGGCTTCCGCTTCATCGGCTATGCTCTGCGCATAATTGTTATTGGCGGATTCGCGGTATGGATCTTCGAAGATTAAGTCTTCGGTGATTTTGCATAAATCCGGATTGACAAAGCGGCCGGCAAGTTCCTTCTTCTTCTGTTGGTTCATCCCGAGATCCGACGTGTAGAACAACGTTCTGGCCAGGAAGCGGCCAATATGCTCTGCGAACTTCGGATAGTCATTACCCTCAATCAGGCCTTTGCGCATGATGGTATACTCACTCAGGTCTTCCATTACGGTGTAGGCGAGCTCATCCGAATAACCGTATACTTCGGGCACAAGGTCGGGACAAATGGAGTACTCCGTCTCCAGCGCCAGTCGTTCGATGCGGGCCCGGTCGAGAGACAGCGGCCAGGATTCGCCTACAACTTTTGCATAAGGAACAGCTTGCTTGATAATGATACTATCAGCCGTATTTTTGGCGGTGACATGAAACACCAGATTAAGATTGCCGTCGCCGATTTCGCGGCATTCGAGCTGGGCATGGTCCGGGAACCGGCCCGGTATACTTTTAGCTAATTGTATAGCTTCTTCCGCGTTCAGCGGATGATATGCAGACATGGATGGTCACCCCCAAATAGAATAGAAGAAAATCAAAGCCAACTTTTTTGCTTGGTATTACCTAGTATAACGTTTTTTCGCGAATTTTGTATAATTTTTTGGCAAGACGAAAGGTTATTGAACCTGATTCGCTCAGCAGTCCAAAGGGTAAACTACAAATAGACGCCCAAGTGCAGGATGTACTCATATATTAATGAAGGAATAGCATTAGCAGATGGTACCAGTTACAATGGGTATACACCGCTCTGCACAATGTTCCTTTGACGCAGTACAGGGTGCATTTCATATAGAAAAGGAAGGGATTAACCATGGCAAAAACTACATCTGGCAAAGCTGCAGGAAAAACGAAAAACGCAAGTCTGGAGCAATTGTTGAATCAACAGGTTGCGAACTTCAACGTGCTCTATGTCAAACTCCACAACTATCACTGGTATGTATCCGGAGAGCAATTCTACTCCCTTCATGTTAAATTTGAAGAATTGTATGACGAAGTTACACTTAAGATGGATGAGGTGGCGGAGCGCCTGCTCTCGATTAAAGGAAAACCGGCTGCTACGATGAAAGAATATTTGGAACTTGCGACTGTTCAGGAGGCTTCGGGCAACGAGGATACCCGCGGCATGGTACAAGCCTTGATTGAGGACTTTGCAACCGTATCCGAGGAGTTGGCGGAAGGCATCGAAATGGCCGAGGAAGCCGGCGATGCGCCAACCGCGGACATGTTCACCGGATTTAAGGCTGATCTTGAGAAGCACATGTGGATGCTGCGTTCGTTCCTTGGATAAAGCGTAATACAACAGAATGCTGCCTGTTCTTCCCTTGTATTTGCAAGAGCTGAGGGTGCCGGTTATCGTGCCGGTCCTTATAGTTCAAGATGTTGACCTGAGCACCGTCTGTCAACGCGCGATAAACGCCGGTGCCGGATGCCGTAATAGATTCTTTAGGAGCAACCGCAAATATGGAGGGGAACAGGGTGAACGAAACAGGCTTGGCCGGTCTATCGGTCATGCCTGTTTTTTAATTGTTACGGTTGTCCGAATGTTGTCTGCAAAACGCTTGTCCGGTTGAAATACGTCATATTTTATTATAAAATGGCTTGAGAATCATTGATAATCAGTTTAGAATGATTATAAATAAATAATTATTTTTTTGTTTTATGAAATCAGGGCGTCCAATCCTGTTATCATATAGGACAACAATACACTACCTATTCAACGGAGGGAATCTAATATGTCAACCAAGTTTGTCATTGAAGGATTGAAAGCAGCAATCGAAGGCAAGGAGATCCTTAAAGGTATCAACCTTGAGATGAAAGGCGGAGAAGTTCATGCCATCATGGGACCAAACGGTACAGGCAAAAGTACTTTGGCTTCCGCGTTGATGGGTCATCCTAAATATGAAGTTACCGAAGGTAAGGTATTCCTTAACGGCGAAGACGTGCTGGAGATGGAAGTTGACGAGCGCGCACGCGCAGGTCTGTTCCTGGCCATGCAATATCCGAGCGAAATCGCCGGCGTTACGAATTCCGACTTCCTGCGCAGTTCCATCAATGCGCGCCGCGGTGAAGGCAACGAGATTTCCCTGATCAAGTTCATTCGCCAAATGGAAGGTAAAATGAAAGAACTCGAGATGAATCCTGAGTTCGCTCACCGTTATCTGAACGAAGGTTTCTCAGGCGGTGAGAAGAAACGTAACGAAATCCTGCAAATGATGATGCTGGATCCGAAACTTGTCGTGCTTGACGAAATCGACTCCGGTCTGGATATCGATGCTTTGAGAATTGTAGCGAACGGTGTAAATGCCATGAAATCCGAAGAACGCGGTTTCTTGATTATTACCCACTATCAACGTTTGCTTAACTATATCACTCCAGATTATGTTCACGTGATGATGCAAGGACGCATCGTAAAATCCGGTGGTCCTGAATTGGCAGAGCGCCTGGAGGCAGAAGGTTATGACTGGATTAAGGAAGAGCTGGGCATTACTGATGAAACTGTAGGTCAAGACGCGTAAATAGACGGGAGGAGGAAACGATATGACTACACAAACCATTCTTCCGGTCAACGCTGAGGCTCTGAAGGCATTGTCCGAAAGTAAACAGGAACCGGCCTGGCTGACAGACAGCCGTCTGGCTTCCCTGGAACTGGCTGGCCAGTTGGAACTGCCCAAGCTGGAGAAACAACGCATCGAGCGCTGGAACATCCAAAGCTATGGTGAATATAAAGAGAGCAATAAACTTGCTTCCCTTGACGAACTGCCTGAACAGGTAGCTAAACTTGTTGAAGGTTCAAGAGAAGGCGGTCTGGTTATCCAGCGCAATTCGGGAACCGTATATGTGAGTCTGGCTCCGGAACTGGCTGCCAAAGGCGTCATTTTCACCGATTTGGAAACAGCGGTTAAAGAACACGCGGATTTGGTTAAGCCTTATCTGCACCAAGCGCTTAAGAATGACGAGCATGCGATGGCTGCTCTGCATGCTGCGGTATGGAACGGCGGGGTATTCCTCTATGTTCCTAAAAATGTGGAGGTTGATGTTCCGCTTCAAGCCGTTATGCTGACCGACGATGCCGAAGCGACATTTGCACCGCATGTGCTGGTGGTAGCCGAAGCGAACAGTCAGATCACTTACGTAGACAACTACGTTTCGGATTCACTGGCTGCGCCGGTCACCCATAACGGAGCGGTGGAAGTCTTCGTTAAAAACGGAGCGAAGGTGCGTTATGCTTCCGTTCATCAATTGGCTGGCGAAGCAACCGATGTTACATTCCGTCGTGCGGTGCTGGACAATGACGCTTCGATCGAGTGGATTGTTGGCGAGATGAACGATGGCGATACAGCTAGCGATACCATGAGTATTCTGAAGGGCAACGGTTCGACATCCGATGCGAAAGTCATCGCGGTCGGCTCCGGCTCCCAGAAGATCAACTACACCACGCAAGCGAAGCATTTCGGCAAGAGCTCGGCGTCCCAGATGATCACCCGTGCAGTCATGCGCGAAGAGGCACAAGCCATCATCAACGGCATTACCAAGATTGAGAAGGGTGCAACGAAGGCGGACGGACAACAGACCGAACGCGTGCTGATGCTTAGCCCGAAAGCCCGCGGCGACGCGAACCCGATTCTGTTGATTGACGAGGATGATGTAACAGCCGGTCACGCAGCGTCCGTAGGACAAGTGAATCAGGAGCAAATTTACTACCTGATGTCCCGTGGTATCTCGCGTCCCGTGGCGGAATCCTTGATTATTTACGGCTTCTTGGCTCCGGTTGTCAGCGAAATTCCGCTTGAGGGACTTCGTGACCAACTGCAGGGGCTCGTTGAAAGGAAGCTGGGACAATGATCGCCTCTGTCCGTGAGCAATTTCCCATTCTTCATCAGGAGATCAACGGACATCCGCTGGTATATCTCGACAATGCCGCGACATCACAAAAGCCGCAGGTGGTCATAGATGCTATCAAGCGGTACTACGAGTGGGAGAACTCCAATGTGCACCGCGGGGTTCATACACTCGGCAGCCGTGCTACCGATGCTTATGAAGGAGCCAGGGAGAAGGTTGCCCGTTTCATTAATGCCGAGAGTTCGGAACAGATTATTTTCACCCGTGGTACGACGACGGCCCTGAATCTGGTAGCATCGTCCTACGCGCGCTCCGTTTGCGGTCCCGGGGATGAAATCGTCCTGACGGAAATGGAGCATCACAGTAATCTCATACCGTGGCAGCAGGCGGCTATCGCCGTTGGCGCTACGCTGAAATATATTCCTCTGCAGCCTGACGGCACGATCCGTGTCGAAGATGTCGAGGCACTCGTTACCGAACGGACCAAGGTTGTAGCCATCGCTTACGTATCCAACGTCATGGGCGTTGTGCATCCCGTGAAACAAATTGCGGAAATCGCGCACCGCCACGGCGCTGTCATTGTGGTTGACGGTGCGCAAAGCACACCGCATATGAAGGTGGACGTCCAGGACCTGGATTGCGATTTTTACGCTTTGTCCGGCCATAAGATGTGTGCTCCAACAGGTATCGGCGCATTATACGGCAAGAAGGCGCTGCTGGAATCAATGGAGCCGATCGAATTCGGCGGAGAAATGATCAATGATGTTGGATTGTACGAATCAAACTGGAAGGAGCTCCCTTGGAAGTTCGAGGGGGGCACCCCTATCATCGCAGGGGCTGTCGGTTTGGGCGCTGCCATCGATTTCCTGGAGGAAATCGGAATGGACGCCATCGAACAGCATGAGACGCAGCTTGCGGCTTATGCCATGAACCGCATCTCCGAGATCGACGGGATTACCATTTACGGTCCTCGTGAACGTAAAGTGGGCCTTGTTACCTTTAATCTCGGCGACGTTCACCCGCATGACGTGGCAACGGTGCTTGATGCACAGGGGGTTGCGATTCGTGCAGGACATCATTGCTGTCAACCGCTTATGCGTTGGTTAAAAGTATCCTCTACGGCACGCGCGAGCTTTTATCTGTATAATACAGAAGAGGACGTTGATCGATTAGTTAGCGCCTTAATCCAGACAAAGGAGTATTTCGGCGATGCAACTTGACGATTTGTACAGACGTGTCATCATGGATCATTATAAGAACCCCCGCAATCGCGGCAAGTTTGAAGAAGATGCGGTAACCATCGATTTGAACAATCCGACTTGCGGAGATCGCATTTCCTTGCAGCTTAAGGTAGAGAACGGCGTAGTGGCCGATGCCAAATATACGGGGGAAGGCTGCTCCATCAGCATGTCTTCCGCTTCGATGATGACAGACGCCGTAAAAGGCAGAACGCTCGATGAAGCGATCAGTCTGGCGGACCGCTTCTCCTCCCTTATGAAAGGCGAGGCCGTAGATTTTGAAGAGTACGAGGATATTGAAGCCCTATCCGGTGTCAACAAGTTTCCTGCACGTATTAAATGCGCAACACTTGCGTGGAACGCACTCCGAAAAGGAATAGACGCGAAGTAAGCGAATGAATAGATCGATAGGGAGGTAAGTTAAATGGCTAAAAAAGCACCAGAAATTGAAGAGTATAAATATGGTTTCCGAGACGAGCACAAAGCTATTTTTCAAACCGGCAAAGGTTTGACGCGTGAAGTCGTTATGGAAATTTCCAAAATCAAGAACGAGCCGGAATGGATGCTGGAATTCCGTTTGAAAGCACTGGAGCAGTTCGAGAAAATGCCAATGCCTCGCTGGGGCGGCGATCTCGACGAGCTGGACTTCAACGATATCCAGTACTATGTAAGACCTTCCGACAAGCAAGGCAAGACTTGGGAGGAAGTACCTACCGAGATCAAGGAAACCTTTGATAAATTGGGTATCCCTGAAGCAGAGCAGAAGTTCCTGGCGGGTGTATCCGCACAGTACGAATCCGAAGTTGTTTACCATAACATGCAAAAGGATCTTGAGGATCAAGGCGTTATCTTTATGGATACCGATACGGCTCTTAGAGAGCATCCGGAGATCTTGAAAGAATATTTTGCAACGGTCGTGCCCCCAACGGATAACAAATTCGCTGCGCTGAACAGTGCCGTGTGGTCTGGCGGAAGCTTCATCTATGTTCCAAAAGGTGTGAAATGTGAAATTCCGCTGCAAGCGTATTTCCGTATCAACTCCGAGAACATGGGTCAATTCGAACGTACGCTGATCATTGCGGACGAGGACAGCTTTGTGCACTACGTAGAAGGATGTACGGCTCCGATCTACAGCACGAACTCGCTTCATAGTGCGGTAGTAGAGATCATCTGTAAAAAGAATGCGCGCGTTCGCTATACAACCATTCAGAACTGGGCACCAAACATTTACAACCTCGTGACCAAGCGTGCCGTTGCTGAAGAGAACGCAACAATGGAATGGGTGGACGGCAACATCGGTTCCAAGCTCACAATGAAGTATCCTGCCGTTATCCTGAAGGGTCGCGGTGCAAAAGGGATGGTACTGTCCATCGCTGTAGCAGGCAAAGGCCAGCATCAGGATGCAGGAGCCAAAATGATTCACTTGGCGCCGGACACGACTTCTACGATCGTATCCAAGTCCATTAGTAAGCATGGCGGTAAAGTAACATACCGTGGACTGGCTTCCTTCGGTCGGAATGCAGAAGGCGCGAAAGCCAACATCCAGTGCGATACACTCATCCTCGATAATGAATCGACGTCGGATACGATTCCTTACAACGAGATCAAGAAT
This sequence comes from Paenibacillus sp. Dod16, assembly GCF_049893405.1. Classification (NCBI taxonomy): domain Bacteria; kingdom Bacillati; phylum Bacillota; class Bacilli; order Caryophanales; family Paenibacillaceae; genus Paenibacillus; species Paenibacillus sp. Dod16. Next base: position 43,699 of record NZ_JBNDYG010000021.1, on the reverse strand, counting down.
GACAACATTACGCTGGAGCATGAAGCAACCGTATCCAAGGTGTCTGAGGAACAATTGTTCTACCTCATGAGTCGTGGCCTTAGCGAGTCTGAAGCTACGCAAATGATCGTTATGGGCTTCATCGAGCCATTCACCAAGGAGCTCCCGATGGAGTATGCGGTTGAGATGAATCGATTGATCAAGTTTGAGATGGAAGGTTCCATCGGTTAATCAGAAATATGAGCGTATCAACGATAATCGAACATCTTTAAGGGTTGTGATACCGATATGATACCGATTAATCAAATACGCTCATTATTTCTTGTTTTCTTTCAGTGTAAAGGTGACCATAAGTATTAGCTGTCTGCTTGATATCGTCGTGGCGCATTAATTCCTTTACAAGATATATGTCTACACCTTTATTGATAAGATACGTTGCATAACTGTGCCGAAGATCGTGAATTCTGAGGTTAGGAAAAACCTCTTTGAATTTTTTAGAGTAATGGGAATAGTGATATGGCGCTAGCCCGCCAAACACAAACAATTGATCTGAGAATCCGTATATTTTTATTGCGGATTCTTTTTTTATCTCTTTCAACATATCTGCAATGAATTGAGGGAATGGTACATAACCCTCGCTCCCAGCTGTTTTAGGGGTGGTTAAGATTCTAGCTGAAATATCAAATGTATTTTCAACGTATAACTGATTCTTCTCCAGATCTATGTGATCCCATGTCAACGCGAGAGATTCCCCAATCCTTAATCCAGTGTAAAACAATAGTCGTGTCAGTTCTTTGTAATAGTGACAGTCTATTTTTACTACTTTCTCTTCGAATTCTTCCCTTTTTATAAAATTGATTTTCGGCCTTACCCTTTGGATTGGTTCCACAACAAGAGTGGGGTTAGCCTTAAGTCCGAAGTATTTGACGGCATGATTTATCAGCACTTTGAAGTTACTGAATACAGTCCTCGCACTATTTAATGATTTAAACTCCCCTTCCAACTTTGCTTTGAAATTAACTACATGTTGCACAGTAATTTCCTTAATCTTCAAATGACCAAATAGAGGTTTAATATGATAATTGTATTCATTTGTCCTCCGTCGTATTGTTTTCTCTTTTAGACGTTTGTGTTTGATATTATGCTCAAACAATTCATCTACAGTAATTTCGCTGCTGAACTGACTCTCAATCGTGGAGATGAAATCAGCTTCGGCTTTTACTGCATCGCTCCTCTTTTTAAATCCTCTTTTCATCTTTTGAGTATTACGGCCAAAATTGTCCTTGTAACGGACTTTGAAATACCATGTTTTCCTTACCTCATCCTTGTAGACTGGCATTTCAACCACCTATCTCGGAACATACGTTCGGTTTTTTGTCTATAATAAACAGCCTTTCGGCTGGGATTTTAATGCTCGAAGAATTCCAATACACCTAAAGGCTCGAAACATATTGTGTAATTGTTAATACTTACTAACAAGCCGTACTTTTCTCGATAACGGCTCAATGCGTATTCTAGATAATCTTCTGTTACAGATAAATGCTCTGCCAATTCATATCTATTACGTATACCAAGTCTATGACCTTCTATAAACGAACCTAATGGTATTAGCATTTCATACCCAAACATTCTGGCGCGCAGTTCTTGTTTCTTATTGCGTATATCCTCTATATCTAGTATGTTACCGGCTGATGTGTAATGATGCCCTAACTCTTCAGCGAGTACACATGCTTTTTCGGTTCTCGTTGGTATGTGTTTATTGATCCAAATAACATTGTCCCCATATAAACCTTTTATTCCGAGAGGCATGTCCATTTCGTAAACATAAGGTTCGGATTCCAAGAGTAAAGCATCATACCTCATCGTAGATCACCCCTGTTGTCTTCTTTGAGACTTAACAAACTCCTTAAATTTTCGAATTGTCTCATGTTCCTCTTCTGTCCATTCTTCACCATCATGATGTGCAGCAATTGTGCTTAAATCAGTATCTTCTTCATCAGCCATTTGCTGCAACTCATCCACTGTTATTCCTAGTGCGTGACAAACTTTAATAACATTGTCAACCGAAGCTCTTCCTATTCCTCTTTCTAACATCGATCTAAGAGTTGTGTATGGGACATCGGCTTTTTCTGCAAAAGCTTTTTGGTTCAATCCTGTTTTGTCTATTAGTTGTTTGATTATCTCCACTCGAATATCCATTCCTCATACTCCTTCTTTAGCAAATACGATTTTCCGTACTCTTAAATCCATTATAACAATAAAAACGGATTTGTAAACATGATATTCCGTATTTTTACGTCATTTTTGCTGTTGACATGATACGCAACTGAGTATATGATGAGTGTGCGATACGAAATTGAGTATCGTAAGGAGGTGAACAACATGTTCCCGAACCTCGATGCAGAAATGGCTCGTATGGGTGTCACCAAGAAAGATCTGTCTCAGCTCCTTGGCGTTCGTTATGCAACTCTGATCGACAAAACGAATGGTAAGTCGAGATTTACGCTTGATGAAGCTTTGGAGATTAGAAACTCTCTTTTCCCAGGTTGCACCGTCGAGTACCTGTTTCGAAAGTATCCATCTCATGTCAGTGCATGAGTGAACAGGAGGTGATGACCATGAAAACCTATTACGATTCGAAGGATGTTCGCAACCTACTTGATCTCGGATCGGTCAGAACGGCTCAACAACGAATAAAAACATTAAATGATGAGTTGGCGGCCGAAGGGTTTTGGGTAGAACGCGGCAAAGTCCCGGTCGCGTTCTTCCATGAGAAATATCCATACATTCAGAAAGGAGCAATGAAATGAAGGTGCTAACTAACGATCTATTACCTGTGTATGAAACGGATCAGGGAGAACGCATTGTTGACGGACGGGAGTTGCACGAGTTCTTAAAAGTTGGTCGTGACTTTACCTCTTGGATCAAAAACCGAATCGAAAAGTACGGATTTGTAGAAGGTGATGATTTTGCTTTAACGCTCACCAAAACGGGGGAACGTCAAAATGTCATACAGCACGACTACATTTTAAAGCTGGACACAGCAAAAGAACTCTGCATGGTAGAGAACAATGCCAAAGGCCGTGAAGCTCGCCGCTACTTCATCGAAGTGGAAAAGAGATTCAAGTCGGCATACGTACCTTCCTACATGATTGACGATCCAGTAAAACGCGCACAGCAATGGATAGAGGAGCAGAGAGCAAAGCAAGAAGTTGAAACCAAGGCACTCATGCTTGAGCAGCGTGTGGCTGAGTATGAACCAAAAATCAGTTATTTGGATCAGATTCTTAAATCCAAAGGTACAGTTACCATTACTCAAATTGCGAAGGATTACGGAATGTCCGGTAAGGCGCTGAATGAAATCCTTCATGAAGAACGAGTCCAGTTCAAGCAAAACAAGCAATGGCTCTTATACCGTGATTACCATGACAAAGGATATACCAAGTCTGAAACGATCGACATCACAAGAAGCAACGGGGATCCGGACGTAACTATGAATACAAGATGGACTCAAAAAGGACGGTTGTTCATTCATGATCTACTGAAAAAACGTGGTGTGTTCGCTTTGATGGATCGTGAAAATGAGAGCCGGTTGGCTTAGAGAGGAGAACCGAATGGATCAGACTAGAAAACAAACAATTCGAAAACCTGATGGAGAAATTGGAAAATAACACTCTCTCACCTCAAGAATTTATTGACGAACTTGTCCCGGTAGTGTCAAAAATGATTGCTTATTTACAGGTGAAACAATTGTCATTTGAAAAACGAATGGATGTTGTAGACCAAAGGGTTGAACAACTCATCGAGGATTTACAAACAGCAGACATTGTGAACGGTATCGCTCGAGAATTTTTGGAATCGAGAGGTTTGATTACAGAGTTTGATTTATACATGAACCGCACACTCGAAGCTGTAATGCTTCAAATCAGGACAATACATTAACGCTTGGAGATCCCACGTAAGGGATAGAGAGGAGAATGAATATGAACGAACAACCAGTAAGGGAAATTGTAAAAGAGGAACTGGAGAAAAGAGAAGCTACCGCTGTAACGATAGCTCCCACTATTAATGTAAGTCAAAACGCACCGATAGAAAAAATTGCTGAGAAAGTAGTTCAAGAAATTGGAAAATCTATTTCTCAAACTCCAAGACACGCTTAAATAATTCAACTGTGTACTGTTGGTTCTGATTAAAAACAGACAAAGATATAGCACCGATCATTTTACCAAGATCCTCGTTAAAATTTTCTGCTGTTTTATCAAGACCAGCAACAACAGATATAAAGTTTTCTTGGATTTTCTCGAGTGATTCTACTCTTAATTCAGCTGCGATTTTCTCGAACTCTTGAATCTTCATAGCGAACACCCCCTTTCAGACTTCACTATTCGACAAAGGGGTACAAAATACCTACTTGAAAGGAGAACGAACATGAACATTATCGTAGGAGCTTGGAAAGTGTTGACTACTGGTGAAAAGATGGCGCGACTACAATTTGTAGCAACGGAAAACAAGAAGAAACTGGTTTGTCAGAAATGATTTATTTGTTAATCGCATGGTTGCTGTTTAACATCTGGCTCCCGGTCGCTCTATATATGCGAGGTGACAGACGTGATCAAGTGTGAAGGATGCCCAAACGAAGCGAAATATCTTGTCCATGAACATGAGGAACCGCACTGTGAACGGTGCATGTTGGAAGCTGTTGAAAGTCGAAGTTGGACACTAGTGAGGTGTTTAGAAGATGCAACAAGCAATACGCAGAAAAGCGAGCGAAGATTTCGCAGATATCCTTCTTGCAAAGCAGATGAACATTGATACCAGTCAGGACGGTAAATGGTTTATTTTCCCGAATGGAGTTATCCGAGATGAATACGACCGTAGAAGGAGGGAAAGGAAACGTGAAAACGAGCGATTACGTGAAGGAATGTCTGGAGATTGTCGGACCGCTGACGGACATAAAGAAAGAATCAGGCAAACAGCCTCTTACAACTTTAACAAAGTTCCTAGACGGCCCGCTAGATAGGTTACATGACTGTTTACTGACGATTCAAGCTGATTTAGAAACGAAAAATGATCACGGCTGCAACCATGATCTTTAAGAAGGCATTTTATTAAAAATTGTTACGGAAAACATATCAGATTATTCGGAGGTTGTAAATATGCACATTAAAAAAATTGAAATAAAGAACTGGCTTGGAATTAAAGAATTGCTCTTTGCTCCAGGTAAATTTAATAAGGTGTCGGGTGATTCTGGCACTGGTAAGACTAGTCTTGTTGAGGCATTGGAGAAGGTGTTTACCAACAAAAGCCGCAGGACTGAGGTTGTTCGTCACGATCAGGAAGAAGCAGAACTTTTTGTGGAGTTGGATGACGGTCTCCAGACGTTGCGTAAGGTGCGAACTGAGAAAGCCGACTACCTCAAAGTGAAGCATGAAAGCATGGCTGTAAATAGTACTGAGGCTTTCTTGCGGCGGCTTATAAATGGTGATATTTTCAGGCCGATTGAATTTGTCCAAAAGACCGCGAAGGAACAAACGGAAATTATCCTTAACATGCTACAGATTGAATGGACCGTTGATGATATCAAAGCTTGGTTTGGCGAAGTACCTGAAGCAGATTACCAACTGCATATCCTTCAAATCCTCAAACAAATCGAGAATGGGTACTATGCAGAACGCGAAAGCATTAACCGTGAAATCAATTTGCTTCGGGCCAATATCGAAGGGATTAAACGTGACTTGCCACCTAACTACAATGGCGCTGAATGGAAAGAAGTAAACCTTCAGGAGCTTTATAAAAAGTTGTCCGATGCTGAGGAATCCAATAAACGTTTGCAAGAAGCGCAAGCTCTCATTGAAGGTCTGTCTATTCGTATCAATGACATTAAGCAACGATCAGCCAATGCTTCCATGGAGAAAAAGTTGGATTATCAACGGAAACGCGATTCCTTTAAGGACACAATTAATCGCTTGGAAGACAAGATCCAGCAGGAACAAATGAAAATTGATGATGTGGACCGGCGTATCCTGGAAACCAATTCACGTTTTGATAATGAGTTGGAACAGGCAATTGAACGATTAAAGTTGCAATATCAGGCGAAAAAGCAAACAGCACGCGAGGAAATCCAACAAGAAGTCGAACAATCCCGTGTATTTATAGCGGAGTACAAAGAACAGGCGGCAGAGAAAAAGGCAGCGCTTGAAAACATTGATGAGCACGAACGAAAGGACCTTGAGAAGATTGCAGATCATGAAGTAAACCTTATCGCATCGGAGAACGAGAAAACAGGCAATGCACAGCATATCATTGACACCGTTACTTGGATTAATCCAGAACCGTTGAAACAAGCTGCTGATGAGGCTGCAAGCATGAAAGAGTACCTCCGTGAGTGGGAACGGATGAATGATATCATTCGTGAAAAATTGACACCTAAAGAGGAACGGAGTGCAGAACTGAGCTCCAAGATTAAAACGGCTAGAGAATTACCGAAGGAGCTCCTTAAAACCGCCTCATTACCAGTTGAAGGTCTATCTGTAGATGATCAGGGACGCATCAGAATTGATGGAACATTGATAGATGGGCTGTCAGAGGGAGAGGCACTAGGGTTTGCTTTTAAGCTGGCTAAGGCACAAGCAGGGCCACTAAAGGTCATCTGTGTTGATGGCTGGCAAAATCTCGGCAGCAGACAACGTGAAATTATCGAAGCATCTAAACAAGATGACTATCAGTATTTTGTTTTGGAAACAGTTGACGGTCAAGACTTGAATCTTGAAGTGGTGGAGGGGTAAACATGTCTAATTCATTGACGGTAATTCGAGAAAAGTTAGATTCTTTCATTGATGAAAAGATTGATGGTATGCCGCAAGGCTTCAATAAAACTAGATTTGTTCAGAATAGTATGGCTGTGTTGCTTGAAACAAAAGGGATTGAAAATTGCTCACCAAACAGTGTCGTCCGAACTCTTATCAAGGGAGCTTTTCTAGGATTAGATTTCTTTAACAAAGAGTGCTATGCCATTCCATACGGTGGGAATGTCCAGTTCCAAACGGACTATAAGGGAGAAATCAAGCTGGCTAAGAAGTACGCCACTAACCCTATAAAGGACATTTTTGCAAAGGTTGTACGTGTAGGTGATGAATTTAGTGAAGAAATCATAGCTGGTCAACAAACGGTGAACTTCAAGCCTTTGCCGTTTAATAACGGTGAAATCATGGGTGCCTTTGCGGTCGTTCTTTATAAAGATGGATCAATGATGTATGACACCATGAGCAAGGAAGATATAGAGAATACACGCATGACTTACTCTAAACAACCGAAAGGCAAGACGTGGGAAAAGAGCACAGGAGAAATGTACAAAAAGACGGTTTTACGGCGGCTGTTAAAGTACATCGATATTCATTTTGACACTGTCCAACAAAAGGAAGCATTTGAAGATGCATCAGATATGGATTTTAACCAAGAAGTGAAACCACAGCAACAGAGCCCTTTAAATGATAATGCAACTATCATTGATGCTGAGTTCGAAGAGATCACAGAGGAACAAACCGATGGAACTGAACAAGAGTAATTACTTTAGTCTTGAAGCCGATCGTCACTATATGTCTAATTCGCAGTTTAAAAGCTTCCTGCCCTCCTATGGAGGGTGTGAGGCTCAGGCTATGGCAAAGATCAACGGAGAGTATGAACGACCTTATAACATATCCTTTGAGGTAGGGCATTATGTTCACGCTTGGAATGAGGGTACTTTAGAAGAGTTTAAGGCGAATAACCCAAATCTATATGCTAGTACCGGAAAGAATGCAGGACAACTAAAAAAAGATTTCCAACATGCTAATAAAATGATTGAAATTTTAGAAAATGATCCACTTGTTTTAAAAGCGTTGGCAGGACAAAAAGAGGTTATCATGACCGCTGAACTGTTCGGTATTCCTTGGAAAGTCATGCTAGATAGTTATCAGCCAGATACAGGGATGTTCGCAGATTTGAAAACATCAAAAGAAATGGGCGGCAAGTTCTGGAACACAGAAATAGGAGTGTACGAAAACTTTATTTACCATTACGGATACACAATCCAGATGGCTATATATGCCGAGGTTGAAAAGCGTGTAACAGGACGTAAGGAGTGGCTGCTACCACATATGGTCGTAGTAACTAAGCAGGACCCGCCAGACCATGAAATTATCTATTTTGATTATGACGTAATAGAACAGAGCTTGCACATCGTAGGCAAGCATATAGAACGTGTGAAGGCCGTTAAATCAGGCAATGTTGAACCGGCGCGTTGTGAGAAATGCGATTACTGCCGGTTGACCAAGAAGATCAATCGAATCAAACATTTTAGCGAACTGAGCTTGTATTAAGGAGGAATTACATTGATAAATCGTGTGGTATTAGTGGGTCGTTTAACTAGGGATCCTGAACTCAGGTACGGACAAAGCGGAACGGCCGTTACCAAATTCACTGTAGCATGTGATCGGCGTGGTGGAGAAGAAGCAGACTTCATTCAGATTGTAACTTTCAAAAAGACTGCTGAAGCATGTGCTGAACATTTGAGGAAGGGTAGATTAGTTGCCATAGAGGGCAGGTGGCAAACGGGTCGTTATGAGAGTGATGGCAGAACGGTATACACCAATGATTGCATTGCGGATAACGTCCGGTTCCTTGAATCGAATAGAGATAGCAGCGGACAATCCAGCAGCAGAACTGAAAGATCAAACAGTAATCAAGACCCGTTCAGCGATGACGGAAAACCAATTGATATTTCAAACGATGATCTTCCTTTCTAGGAGGTGGTCACATGATTGATTTCGGATTTAACCCAGTAGATAAACCTTCATACCGCCGCAGGAAGCCCACAAGTAAGATGCGCGGGAGGATCAAGCCAGAAGTATATGCGGCTGCTATGGAGCGCTCAGGAAGCCATTGTGAACGGTGTGGTAAGTACGGTAACCCCGAATACCAAACATTACAATGCGCTCACCTTGTACGCCGTTGGAGAATCGAAGTAGAAACAACCATAAACGATGTAGCCATGTTATGCGGTCCTAGTGTAAATACTGGGACCTGCCATAACTGGATTGATTATACCGCAGAGGGTAAATCCTGGGCCGAAGAGTACCGGCAGCAGTTATATGAGAAAGCAAAAGAATAGCAGGTGATGAAATGGCATGGTTGGAAAGTCACCAAAGTCTAGGGAGACACATCAAAACCAAGCGATTATCACGCAAGCTCGGTATCACTGTCCCTGCCACAATAGGTCATTTACACCTGTTGTGGTGGTGGGCAATGGATAACTTACCGGATGGGTGCATTTCACTCCTTGAACCGGAAGATATCGCTGATGAAATGATGTGGACTGGTGACGCTGATGAACTACTAAATGCTTTGATCGATGTCGGGTTTATTGATGAGATCGACGGTCAGTTATTTATACATGATTGGCATGATTACATTGGAAAGTTATTGCAATCCAGAGAGAAGAAGAGCAACCGAACTTCGGAAATGCGAAAGGCGTATCAAGATGGGACTATCAACAAGGTCAAGAATCGAGATTGTGATTGTTGCCGATATTGCGGAAATGAAGTGGATTGGACAGACCGAAAGACTGGTAAAGGCGGTACTTACGATCATGTTGACCCTGATGGTCCAACGACATTTGAGAATCTTGTTGTGGCTTGTAGAAGTTGTAACTCCAGAAAAGGAAAGCGACTTCCTGAAGGGGCCAGAATGCCATTGATACCATTAGATCGAATCAAGCGATTATCTAATGATTCATCTAATGGCGCATCAGATGATCATCTAACTACAGTACAGTACAGTACAGAACAGTACAGTACAGAAAATAAGAATACTACTACTGACAAATTCGCAAGAATTGAAAAGGCATATGCAACCATCCACAAGACTATGGGACTTAAACCGGTTGATTGGCCTATAGTAAACCAGCTTTTAGAAAAAGGGGTTACTGCTGACTTGATCATTGAAGTCATGGAAGAGAAACATGCCAAGAAGATTCAAGAAGGTGGAACTGTGAACGGATTTTCGTTTTATACAAACGCAATTAACGAGCGGTTTAATCAAGGGCAACGAAATGAAGGAAGGCTCGACTTTTTAAATGATTTGTAAAGGTGGCGAATCGATTGGAACGAGAAGATGCAAAAAAGTTGTTCAGGAAACTTGCCGCCAGCTATCCAAACTGGAAAGTTGATAAAGGCATTGCAGAAATATGGATCGAGGAATTAGAAGAGGCTGACGCTGAACATGCTTGGGCAAATGCCAAGGAACATATCAGGGAAAGTAAGTTCGCTCCTACCATTGCCGATATCGTGAAGCCTAATGCAAGAATAGACGCTGATCGAGAGATAGAACGCACACGGCAATATCTCAAGGAACAGGAGGAACGAGAAAAAAGCACAGTTCCCCCTCCATGGGTGGAAGAAGGGATTGACAAAAAAGTTTGGATTAAGCGTGAAATGGCGAAGGCGAAGGAGAGGTTGAAATGAGCTTTTACAGTATCGAAACTGAACAAGCGGTACTCGGTTCTGTCCTTCTTGAGCCGGAACTGATTTACGAAACAATACTAACACCTGAACATTTTTACCATGATGGACATCGCCTGATATTCGATCAAATGCTTCAGATGCGAGAAAAGCAAGAGCCAGTGGAAATTGTGAGTTTAGTGGCGCGCCTGGGACCAACCGTTGCAGATGTGGGGGGAGTACAATACATTTCTAGTCTCAGTGGTTCCTTCCCGTCTGTCCAACAGTTTGCAACCCATGAACAGATCGTCAAAGAGAAATACCTGATGCGCACCGGAATGACCGCAATTAAGGAACTATACAACGAGTTACCGGATAATCCGAGGGAATTGGCAGCGGAACTAATGAGCTTGTCAGAGGTGATCGGTGATCAGGTCCGGGCAGAAGGTGGTTTCCGACATATCAAAGACGGCCTAATGGACCATGTGGACCAACTAGAACGCAAGAAAGAGAATGGGATGGAGTCCGGGGCGAGAACGGTTGGAACTGCATTAGACAAGATTACAGGCTGTTGGAAGAAACAGACGCTTAACATCATAGCCGCAAGGCCCTCGGTAGGAAAAACTGCTTTCATGCTCAATAATGCCACCAAAGCAGGGGGAGACGGACTTACTGTTGCGTTATTCAGCTTGGAGCAGCCTGAGGTTCAACTTCTAGATCGGATGATTGCGGCAGAAGGCCGGATTGACGGCATTAACGTCCGAGATGCAAAACTAACGGATGATGAATGGACCCGATATACCATGGGCATAGCAAAGCTGGCTGACATGGATATCTATATTGACGACAAGCCAGGACGGACCATTCAAGAGATCCGGGCAGCAGTTCGCAAACTGAAGAAGAAACACCCTAATATCATTGTGTTCATCGATTACCTTCAACTAATTCACGGCGGCAAGAAATTCCCAAGCCGAAACGAAGAGGTTGGATATATAAGCTCATCGCTAAAACAGATGGCTCGGGAAAATGATTGTCCGGTGATTGCACTGGCCCAGCTCAGTAGAGGCGTGGAACAGCGGCAGGATAAACGACCGATGATGTCAGACCTTCGGGAGTCTGGAAACATTGAACAGGATGCTGATACAATCACATTCCTTTATCGGGATGACTACTACAACCAAGAAACCGAGAAGAAAAACATAATCGAATGTATCGTTGCGAAGAACCGGAACGGATCGGTAGGAACGGCAGAGATGGTGAATATGCGGCAGTACGGAAAGTTCGTGGATTTAGAAACGAGATACGCATAAGGAGGTAACGTGGTCATGGAAAACATGAAGGATACAGAGTTAATAACGATCATCATGAACCTGGCAGAGAAAGAGAATACAAGAGTGAGTGCGGCAAGAGAGTTTGCTCGCAGATTAGCAACCGATAATCGAGGTATTGCGAAATGACAACGATGTTCAAGAAGGATTTATATGCTTTAGCCATAGATGAAAACGAAGAATTGGAAGGACGGTGGGAAGCGTTGCATCAACTAATGAATCACAAGCTACACAATCCGCATTTAGGTGATATCGATATTTTTGTTCAAGAGAATAAAGGCCTGGTAGCACTAGTAGCAAAGAGGTCAGTTTATAAAACGAAATACAAGGTTGAATTTGAGGACTTAATGCAAGAGGGCTATATCGGCCTCATAAAAGCGTACTGCAATTATACACCGGATAGAAGCACATCATTTTCAACATATGCGTACTACCACATATCCAATCAAATTATGAGATATATCGCCGAAAAAGTCCCGATGATACGCACACCAAGAGGGGTTTATGAGTTGGCAGGAAGGATCCTGAAAAGAAAACTTGGAGAATCATCCGCTGAAGAGATATCAAAAGAACTAGGATGTACAGTTGCTGCTGCTAACAGAGCGCTAAGGAACCTAAAAGGGAGCATGGTAATGTCCCTCAATATGATCATGACAACAGATAAAACTTCTCATAGAAATGTTGAACTACAGGATGTATTACCAGAAGAACAAGATTTCACAAGTTACGAAGTAGAAGAGTTTATAGATAGCCTGAGTGGCGATATGAAAAAAACGTTAGAACTTGCTTTAGAGAATAAAACACAAAAACAGATTGGTAAAGAATTGGGTTTCTCACAGGTCCATGCTGGCAGATTGATAAGTCGTATCAGAGAAAAAGCAAGCAAACACTTCGATGAAGTAATTGCATGAATTGGAGGATAACGAAATGACAAGGTATGTAGGTATTGACCCAAGTGGAGAAACAGGAATAGCACTGATAGACATGCACGGCAATTACTTGGACGGTTTAGAGATTGCTCCTGAAATAGAAAACAAAACAGTAAAGATATGTGAAATCGTAGAAGGGATATTCGACAATCTTGAAGCAGATGACGTGGTGGCGATTGAAGGATTCAGTTATGGATCCAAGGGTCAAGGAATAGATTTTCAATTCGGTTTGGGGCATGCAATCAGACTGGAGTTATATCGGCAGGATATGAAATGGATCGAAGTGGCTCCAACTCAAGTAAAAAAATACGCAACTGGTAATCACCAAGCATCTAAAAACAACATGGTTCTTCCAATCTACAAACATTGGGGGTTCGAACATAACTCAGACAACGTGCGAGATGCCTTTGTTTTGGCTCAGATTGCCCGCGCTACACAAATCCTAACCGTAGGTACCAAATATCAAGAAGAAGTCATACAAGCGATTCTAGACCCTAAGCCAAAGAAGAAAAAGAAAGCATAAAGGGATAAGGCAATCAGTCGCACCCCGTTACACCCAATAAACCAAACTGGTGTTCCAGTGAATACAAATTATGGAGGTAAATATGAACCTTACAAAGCTGTTTGAAATGCAACGTGAACTGGATGAACGGATCGTCAAGGAAAAGGAATTGGAAGGAAAGGACCTGCTGCCGCAAAAGATTCTCGCGCTTCAGGTGGAGCTAGGGGAATGCGCGAATGAATGGCGAGGGTTCAAGTTCTGGAGTAAGGACCAACAGCCGCGAACACTTAAGGTTTATTCGGATCGTGATGCCTACTTAGAAACGAACCCACTTCTAGAAGAATACATTGATTGCTTGCACTTCATATTTTCGATTGGGATTGAACTCAGCCACAAAGAAGACCTTTCAAATGCTGATATGAACGAAGCGCTGAATTACGCACTTACTTATTTTGATGATAGAGACATTGTGGATCTGTTCAATAGTACCTTTGACAAAATTGGTGACTTATCTCAATTCACAAACAGGGGAAATTACATCCGGTCATTTGAAAAAATCATTCGCTTAAGTAAGGCGCTCGGCTTCACCTGGGAACAAATCGAAGCAGCATACATGGATAAGAACAAAACCAACCACGAACGTCAAAGTACCGGCTATTAACCCATTAACCCCCAAAGGAGCGATAAAGGATGCTAGGAAAAGCGAAAGAAATATTCAGCGACCTAATTGATGCCCGCGAATTGAACCAATGGTTAGAAGACCATCCAGAATCCGAAGTGCTCGTCAGCAGGAACAAGCTCAATGGGCATCGTTCCATCGGTCTTAATTATCTATAAATAGTTACCCCCATACCCTTATAAATAAGCGAAGCAGGTGAATCGTATGAAAAAATTCTTATGCATATTATTCGGACACAGACCAGTAAAAACACAGGAAAAAGACATGTTTGGTTACGAGTATGTTTGGCAGAAAGTTTACTGCAAAAGGTGCGGTAAAAGGCTGAATTAGCATGTTTCGAACGGGTTACAAATCATACCCCATATAAGGAGAGATAACGGATGGATACTAAAACTAAACCATGCGTACGATGCAATTTTGATGATGAATTTATAACTGACTATAAAGAGGACGGAACGGAGTATGTGTTTTGTGGTAATTGCGGTCAAATTGTAGAGCCGGAGGGCAGATAACAATGAGCGAACAGAACAAGATAGACGAGATAACAGAAGATTTGAACGAGGTTGCTGATGAGGTTTGGGAAAAAGACGTGTTCGATGTTATTACCAATCAGGACGGAAAAATCATTGCGGAGGTATTTGATAAGGACGCTGCTCAACTTTTCGCCAAATCCAACCAATACATCACATACCTATTACAAGAGATCGAACGCCTACAAGGAGAAGTAGAGTTCTGGAAGATTTCAGCAGAGAACCAACAGCAGAACAACTTCAGGTTCATGGCAGAGATCGAACGCAAGGATGAAGCGCTGAAGAAAATATCTGAATATGACGTTTCAGAAGAACACGGCACTATAGACGAATGGAGCGAATCACAAGGGTTCACTGCATGCCAAAAGATCGCTAGGGAAGCCCTATAAACCCAAGGAGGGATAAGACGGAATGCTCAGACTTAATTGGGAGCAGCACCGGCAGTTAGTCGATAGGATAGCAGACACTCCAGAAGGTGAATGGACACATATGGTCAGAGGGAAGAAGGTCAGATTCGAGCGCCGGGCGTTATCTTGTGGTCATGATACGGTATTTTTCCGTGGCGAGGATTACGTAGGGCGATGGGTTGCAATGAATTGGGCGAAGGAAGCAGTAAAGATAGAGCCTGAGCAATTAACCCTATTTTAACCACAGGGGAGTCTAATCCCTCCCCTACCTAACTATAAGGAGGAAATAAACATGCGTGAATCAGTTGATTGCCCTTATTGCGAACATGAAAACGATATGTCAGATGCCTTATGTGATGGTGTCCCAAGTGACAATAAATTTGATTGGGAATGCGAGAATTGCGAGAAAGAGTTTGAAGTGTATGTTGAGTTTGATCCGAGTTACAGCGCGAGTGAAATCGTTATTATCAATTGCGGTAGCTGTGGAAAAGAGACAAGGGACATTTACGAAGATGGCAGGGTGTTTCCGTTTCCAGAAGCATTGATCGGTAAAAAGGTTTGCAGAGAATGTTGGCTTGAAGCATACAGGCAAGAGTTGGATAACTCCGAGTCGACCGAATCAGCCTAGGCGTAAGCCGGGGGCCGTATAAGGCCCTTCAGGTTTCCATCCCTTTAGAGAGGAAGAAGAGAAGATATGAGAGATTACAAGTTTCGTGGCAAGCGAATAGATAACGGTGAGTGGGTGTATGGCGACCTAATGACTGGCAAGAATCCAAGCATTACTTGGTGGAAGCCTGTAGGAGAACAATCCTATGAAATTGACTGTGCCGATGTCGATCCCGAAACAGTAGGTCAAGTATTTGATTTTGGCGACAAGGAAGAAAACGAACTTTATCCGGGTGACATCATAAAGACTGTTCATACACGCGCTTCTGAAAATGCTTCAAGTGACGATCCATTCAGTAATACAGCGACCGGATACGAAGAATATGAAAAAGTCGGATTAATTGAATATCACCGAGGATACACCTTCGGCCCTCGTTTGCGATGGAAAAAGGGACACATGATGATTCCAAACACTTCCACACTATGGAGGATGAAAGCTGTAAAACTCGGCAACCGCTGGGACAATCCCGATCTATTGGAGGGGTAGAGAATGACACACTTTACCATGATCAAAAAAGAGACTGGCGAAGAAGTTGGTTGCTCGAATGGTATTTTGCCTGTAAAAGTACTCGATTTGATGGGTGTCGAGTTGAAAGAAAGTGACGCGGAAAATTGCTCGGATTGTAACGAGGATTTATTGGAGGGTGGATATGAATAACCAAGTAAAGCTAATAGATGCCGACAAATTGAGGATTTGGCTTGCTAAAAGAATGCACCATCCTAGAATTTATGGCGATCCATTCAAATGTGTCTTAGACGCTATGCTAAATGGTGAATTTGACCCTGACACCCCACCAGTACCCACCATTAAGCCGGGAGATAAGGTTTACCACAAACGGTTCAAAGCTCAAGGAAAAGTTAAAAAAATATCCGCTAGTGGAAAACGTGCATATGTAGTGTGGTTTGACGGGTATGTCCCATCATATGTCAGTCTAGATAGTTTGGAGGTAGTGGAATGAGTAGAGACTGGCAAAAGGATATGGAGACCGTAGAACGATTTAAGTACTTTCAGACGCTTTGTCACGGAATCCCGATGTTAGTACACGGACAAACAGAAGCCCCAGAACCTGTAGAAGTAGCGCTGGAATATTGGCTCCAACAATACGCAGCAGAAGAGCGACACAATGTGAAGTTGTGTAAACAGATTCTTGAAACAGAACTCAGGGAAAAGAAGCTAAGGGAAGCAATAGATAAAGCAATAAGAGAATATGGTCTATGGCATGACGAAGGATCGGCAGCCAATGTAATGGTTGAAATACTGCATAATGCTGTGACACCCCTTTATCCAAAGGAGGAAACCAAACCATGATCAACTGGATAGAGTACGATCCACACAGCCGAGATATTGAAAGCCACGTACCCCATCTTGTATCGAATGGTGAACGATTTATGGTAGCTGAACACCAGAAAAGCTTGGATGGTGATGGCTATGAATGGCGGCATGCTAACGCAGGGTACAAGGTTAGCGGCGTAACACATTGGTCACCCATCAACCTTCCAGGGGAGGAAACAACCGAATGAACATTAAGGACTTTGAACGATTCCGAATCGATAGCAACTCATTCTGCTTTATGGATATCGAAAAAATTGGACACCACAGCAACAATGGGTTTATGGCAACGGCATATCTAATGGGGGCAACAGAGAAATATATCCAGCAAAAAGTGGAGGTAAGGAAAAAGGAAAGGCAAGTGGCATTGATTACGTACCACTACAGCGATGCTGAAATACCAGAATACTGGCGTGATGCTGAAGTTCTGTTTTCTTGGACTGAGCCGGTCAAGGAGGAATAACAGTGACACCTAACACCGTAAAAGCACAATCGCATTGGGTTTGGACGGACAAAGCAGAGAAACAAAACCCTCAGCGTTCAAAGGCTGGTACACCTATATGGCCTCATTACCTACAGAATGCACCAGAACAGTGGCTAACGGATGGATTGATATGTGATGCAAGTGAGTATATAGCTGAAGGGCAAACGGACTTATTTGATTATATTAAGTAGAAAAGTGCAAACACATTGGGTAAATATGATAAAATAAGCATAGGTTATACCCGGAAACACAGGAAACGCATGTAAATTTGTACAAAAGGGTGGTGAATACGTTGAGAGCAGAAGCAAGAGACGTGTTCCAACTGGCGCTAATGGAAATCAACCGTGAAGAGACTCGCCGCAGAGTGGGACAAGAGTTAGAACGGGCCAGAATATATAAAATGGTCGGATTTGTCCGTAGAGAAACACAACAAACTCCATCATACGAACCTCGCTACCACGGAGCCACTAACACCACGTCAAATCAGATCGAGAATGTCGCTATTTTCAACGTAGATACAGAAGCAAGACTAAAACAATCCTATGACCGTGTAAACGCTGCTCTAAGGGGCCTGAGCCGCATGGAAAAGGACATAATCAATATGAGATACTTAGATGAGGAAGACGTGCAGGATTTTAGCGTATACAATGAGCTGGCGCTGTCTGAACGGAGCTATTACCGGAGGAAGTCACGAGCATTATACAAGATGGCTTTTGCAATGTGCTTGGAAGTGTACGTTGGTGAGGAAACGGCATAGGAGGTTTTATGAATGATTGAATGGATAAAAGTAGACCCGAATAACCCACCAGAAGGAAAGTACCTATTCTGGTATGACGGCAGTGTATTTGAGGGTTGGACTTTGAATGATGTGGATGAAGATGGTTATCCTCTTTGGGAAGCAAACGAATCACATATCAACAGCGCTTACGGGGTTAGATGGTATGCAAAAATCAATGAACCGCCAGAACCCCAAGAAGCGTACTTGTAAACAAAAAAATAGTGGCAGGAACTTGGCAGACTATTGGCAGATCATTAGGAAATAACCGTGTTATAGTTGTATCATGGGATATCGAATAAAGGACACCATAGAGGCATGAATGCCTTGGTTAACAGGTCGGCAAAGCGCCGGCCTTTTTATATGGGAGTGGTGAAATTCCTGACGATTACCATATACGGGTGAAGGACGCCGCGATAACTATACGGCACGGTCGCGGCGTACTATTATTTTTCGAACAACTCCTTAACATATCGAATACTCCACATAGTCTTTCAGAAAATAGGGAGTGTTAGTCCGGATGATCTGTAAGAAATGTATGAGAGAAATGAGTAGGATTGACCACAGATATGAAGGTGGAAAGTTTTATGAGTCCTACAAATGTAGCGAATGTAAACGATGGTGCGAAGGTAGGTTGGTGAAGGGTTCACTGAAAGAGGTCACTTGGCATCAAAATAATGAACAGGAGAGTCGCTGATAACTCAGCGGCTTTTTTTATTTGCATAAGAAAGGGTGGGAGTGGTGAAGAAAAAGATCGTTATCGAATTAGATGTCGTTAAGGGTGAAGTAGTCATGGATAACCCAGATGAACTAACTAACTTTGAAGTAATAGGATTATTGGAATATGTAAAGATGACAGTATTTGAAGGTACGGGGGAGGTGTTAGAGTGAGTAAACATAACGAAAGCAAAAGCGGTGGTATTGGAGTGTTAGGATTGCTTGGGGTTGCGTTTGTGGTATTGAAGCTAATCGGAGTAATTGATTGGTCATGGTGGTGGGTGACGTTGCCTTTTTGGGGTGGAATAGCTCTAGTTCTTATTATCATAGTTGCTATACATCTTGTAAGTGCAGTGATTGAAGTGATTGAGCAAAGGCAAAGGAATAACAGGCGCCAATGAAACCATGGGCAAAGAAGTTCTACAATTCGCGAGCCTGGAAAGAGTGTAGAGCTTCATACATCGTAAAGGTACATGGTCTATGTGAGAGATGCAGTAAGCCAGGAAAGATAGTCCACCATAAGAAGTACCTAACACCATATAACATAAACAATCCAAACATTACTCTTAGTCACGATAACCTAGAGTATGTATGTCAAGACTGTCACAACAACGAACACCATGGTGATGGACCAGCAGGGCAAGGGCTTATGTTTGATGAGGAAGGGAATCTAATACAGAGGGGTGAGGGACTATGATTGGAGAAAATCATACTGTTACGCTAAACAATGAAGGTCTTCATATTGATGGAGTGAAGCTTGAAAAGGGAAATGTGTTTGTGGTCAATGAACGTGGAAAGATTGAGGTGTTCAACCAACAAGCGGCACTTATATTCATTCAAGAAAAGGTCGGTGGCATGAGAGGGAATATCAAGGTATATCAAGATGGCGCTGAGGTACAAGGGATAAGATCCATAAACATAAGCGCACATGTAGATGATGTTACCACTCACACTATTGAATACATTACAGGATGCACAAAGAAAAAATAGGAAATATAACGCTTTAGTACTGTAAAGCGTCACCCCCCCATATGCTTTAGTTGACTAAAGTGCCTAAGACCGATGTGTCCACACCAATTTTAACGCGTGATAAATTCACGTGACCCCCTACCCTGAAAGGAGGCGATATATACAATGAAATCGGGGGATATACCAAAAGATCAACGGATTGAAAAAGAAAAGAACCGGCTTAAACGGATTTACAAGGAAATGTCCAAAGATAAGAAGGACTTGATTGAGGGATTAATCCAACGAGCAGCGTATATGCGCATTACCTTGGAGGATTACGAGGCGGACCTTGATGAACATGGCTATGTGGAGTTGTTTTCCCAATCAGACAAAACAGATCCATACGAACGAGAACGTCCGGTAGCGAGATTGTACAATACGATGAATAAGAACTATCAAAGTATCATTAAACAATTAACAGAATCGCTGCCAAAAGGAAATAATGAAGACAAGGATGAATTATTGGATTTTTTGGCTGGTGGTAAACGTTGATTGAACTAGAATTATATTTCACAAGTTTACTTGATGGGAAAATAATAGCCTGTGACAAGATGAAACGCGTTTCTAATATGTTACTTGAAGATTTTTATAATCCCAAGGAGTTTCATTACGATCATGAAATCGCATCAAAACATATTAATTTTATTGAGACGTTCATAAAGTTACCAAGTGGGAAAATTGGAACACCGCTACAATTAGAGTTGTTCCAAAAGGCACGATTTCAAGCTGTTTTTGGATTTGTGGATGATAATGATCTCCGACAATATAACGAGGTTCTAATTATTGAGGCTCGAAAAAACGGAAAAACGACTGAAAATGCTGCAGTTGAAATAGATTTGCTCATAAATGATGATGAGGGGTCACCACAAATTTATAACGTGGCAACCATGTTAGAACAAGCTAAGCTCGGTTTTAACGCCGCTCATAAAATGATTCAGCAGTCACCAATGTTGAGCAAACACGTAAGAAAGAGAGCAAATGACTTATATTTCCCTCTTAATTTTGGGTTTATCAAAGCATTAGCCAGTAATACGAACTCCCTTGATGGGCTAGATGTACACGGAGCAGTAATTGATGAATTAGCAGCGATTAAAAACCGCGATATATACGATTTAGTTAAACAAGCGATGGGAGCAAGACAACAGCCATTGCTTTTTTCTATTACGACAAACGGTTTTGTTCGGGAAGGCATTTTTGATTCCCAGTATGAATATGCAACGAATTTACTTTATGGGAAATTGAGTCAACCCAACAGACGTTTTCTCCCGTTTATTTATGAATTAGATGATCGGGACGAATGGGATAAGGAAGAGTGTTGGATCAAAGCAAACCCTGGTCTTGGAACGATTAAAAGTGTTGATTATCTTAGACAAATGGTAGAAAAAGCAAAAGACGATCCTTCTTTCAAACCTACTGTTATGGTAAAGGACTTCAACATGAAGGAGAACTCTGCAAGTGCTTGGCTGACATGGAACGAAATCGAAAACAAAACAAAATTCGACTTTAAAAAGATGGGCTTCCGTTATGCCATCGGCGGGTTTGATGCTGCTGATACCACGGACTTAAACAGTGCCAAGGTGTTATGTATGCGGCCTAATGACCCTAATATTTATCTTAAGTCCATGTACTGGATGCCAGAAGATGTTCTGAATCAAATGACTCAAGACGGGAACCGGAGGGAACGTGATAACGTTCCTTATTTAATTTGGGAAAGAAAAGGACTTCTGAGGACTTATCCAGGAAACAAGGTTGATAAACGGGTATTCTTGGATTGGTTCAAGGAACTACGTGAAGAGGAAGATCTTTATGTCTTATACATCGGATATGATCCTTGGCACATAGATGATAGCTTACTTAGGGAATTCCACAATGAGTTCGGGAAAGACAGTATGATTCCAATACGACAAGGTCCTGCAACGATGTCACAGCCATTGAAGGAATTAAAGGCTGATCTGAAGGCACATAGGATCATTCACAATAGCAACCCGATAGACATGTGGAACCTGAGTAATGCAGAGATTAAAGCAGATATTAACGGGAATATACAACTTGTTAAGGGATTAGATAACCGTAAGCGCATTGACGGAGTGGTGTCATTGGCTTGCGGTTATATTGTGTTGAAAGATAAATGGGACGAGTATTCAAACTTGATCTAAAGGGGGTGATGAATTGGGTTTGTTAGATCGCTTTAAGAATAGGGCCGTTACTGTCACTAAATATCAAATGGTAGTCGATAACGGCGGTGGTTTTTWCTCATGGAATGGTAACCTCTACAAATCGGACATTGTACGAGCAGCTATTAGACCGAAGGCAAGGGCCATAGGCAAGGCTGTAGCCAAACATCTACGACAAGGTACTGACGGGACTAAAATCAATCCTGACGTGTATCTTAGGTTCTTGCTTGAGGAACCAAATCCGTACATGACCGGACAACAATTGCAAGAAAAGCTTATCACACAACTTGAATTGAATAACAATGCTTTTGCATTTATCAATCGTGATGACAACGGGTATCCAACAGAAATCTATCCAATTACGGCTGTTGCAACTGAAGCAATCCAAGATAGCGCCGGTACTCTATATTTACGTTTCAACTTACGAACCGGGAAAACTGTGACGTTTAAGTATGCAGATATCATTCATTTGCGTAAAGACTTTAACGACAATGAAGTTTTCGGTGATTC
Source organism: Paenibacillus sp. Dod16 (assembly GCF_049893405.1). NCBI lineage: Bacteria > Bacillati > Bacillota > Bacilli > Caryophanales > Paenibacillaceae > Paenibacillus > Paenibacillus sp. Dod16. Next base: position 21,206 of record NZ_JBNDYG010000021.1, on the reverse strand, counting down.
TCCTGGACAGGTCTTAGCACCATTGATGGAAATCGTCAACACAACTGATCAAGGCATTGTGAAGGCAATCAAGAACTCCAATATCATTCGATGGCTATTGAAGTTCAACCAGACGCTCAGACCAGAGGATATTAAAAAGAATACCAAAGAGTTCGTTGATAGTTTTCTTAATACAGAGACTTCCGAAACCATTGGAGCTGCTGCAACAGATGCCAAAATGGATGCTCAACAGGTAGAACCAAAGGATTATGTTCCTAACGAGAAGCAAATGGATGCAACAACGAAGAGGATCTATTCTTTCTTTAATACCAACGAGAAGATCATACAAGGCAGCTATACAGAGGATCAATGGATATCTTATTACGAATCAGCAATTGAGCCAGATATTGTTCAGTTGAGTGGTGAATACACCAGGAAGATATTCTCACGAAGAGAACGAGGGTTTGGAAACAAAATCATCTTTGAATCATCCAACCTAACATTTGCAAGCATGCAGACAAAGCTGAAATTGGTCGAGTTGGTTGATAGAGGAATCTTCAATCCAAACGAAGTGCGTGAGGTATTTAATAAAGCGCCTCGTGAGGGTGGAGATGAGTTTATAAGAAGACTTGATACTAGGCCGACTACGGAGTAAAGGGGGTGATTAAATGGCAAAGGTCAATATTAAAGGGCCTATTATCTCAAGTGATGAACAATGGATTTATGATTGGTTTGAAATCGAAGCAACCAGCCCGAAATCTGTAGCCAAAGAAATTGAAGCAGCTAACGGAGGTGATCTTGAAGTTGATATCAATTCCGGTGGTGGATCGGTGTTTGCTGGCTCAGAAATTTATACCGCCTTGAAGTCACACAAAGGCAATGTGACAGTGCGGATTGTCGGTTTAGCCGCTAGCGCTGCAAGTGTAATTGCGATGGCTGGCAAAAAGATCACCATGGCCCCAACTGCTCAAATGATGATTCATAACGTGTCCACTAGGGCTTCGGGTGATTACCGGGACATGGAACACATGGCTGGCATATTGAAGAGTGCGAATGAAACCATAGCCAATGCTTACAGATTAAAGAGCGGTATGACTCAAGAAGAATTGTTGGGCATGATGGACACAGAAACTTGGCTGACACCACAACAGGCTTTGAATTACAAGTTGATTGATGAAGTCATGTTTGAAAATGAAGTCCAACTTGTGGCTAGCTTTGGCCAATCGCAAATGCTGCCTAATGAAGTTATCGAAAAAATCAGAAACACAATTAAGGATCCGTTAGGTTCTCGACAACTTGAGAACAAAGCGGATTTTTTAATGCAACAAAAAGCAAATGCGCAATTAAAACTATTGAAACTCAGGGGAGATGAGAGGGAATGAAAAAAGAACAATACGTAGCACAACGCAAAACACTGATGGAAGAAGCGGAAAACATGATTACAGAAGGAAAGATCGAGGAATCGCAAGCGAAGATGCGAGAGGTCCAAGACCTTGACAACAAGTGGGAAAACATCAAGTTGGCTAACGCTAATTTGAATGCTCTTAAAGACAATGACAAAGTGACAGAGCTTGAAAACAAATCTGTTGATGTTAAAGGAGGTAAGACGTTGGAGAACATCCACGAAGCAAAACCAGTGAGCGAACAAAAGGTCTATGAAAATGCATGGGCCAAACATATGATGGGCCAAAAGCTCACGGGCGATGAGTCCGAAGTGTTCAACAAAGTGAATGCGGAATTCAATAACGCTTATACACACGATACAGGCAATACAGGTGTGTTGATTCCTACAACCGTAGCAGCCGGTATTTGGAGCCGCGCGGAGGAAATGTACCCTCTGTTCGCTGATGTGAAGAAGTTCGGTGTAAAAGGTAGATTTGTAATTAAAAAACATGTGTCTATTGACGCTGGTGACGCTGACTGGTACACAGAAGGAACGCCGACAGCAGATGAGCAAAACACGTTCGGCGAACTGGTTCTGGATGGTCATGAACTTTCCAAGGCTGTCACTGTGTCCTGGAAACTTAGAGCAATGGCAATTGAGGACTTTATCCCATACATCATTAACGAGCTCGGGGAGCGTGTAGGCGTGGCCCTTGGCGTATCGGTTGCACGTGGTACAGGAACAAATCAACCGCGTGGTGTTGAAACGGCGCTAATTGCACAGGCTGGAACGCCGCAAGTCGTTACTTACGATCCTGATAATGCTACAACTCCAGTTGATCTTTCCTATGGTCTTATCACAGAGGCGATTGGTAAAATTCATTCTTCCTACCTCTCTGGTTCTGCTATTTACGCTAACAATGGCACTATTTGGGGCCAACTTGCAAACCTGATGGATGCAATGGGCCGACCACTCTTCATTCCTGATGTTACATCTGGTGGTGTTGGTCGCATGTTCGGCATGGTGGTTAAGCCTGATGCTGGTTTGTCGGCTGGTAGCATCTTGATTGGCGATGCAAACAAAGGTTATGTGTTTAACACTAACGAACCTTTCTCGGTGGTTACAGAGGATCATGCCAAACAGCGTGTAACTGACTATGTTGCTTATGCCGTTGTGGACGGGGATGTAATGGACGAAAAAGCATTTGCATTGATTCGCAACGTACCAACACCATAAGGAGGGATGAACGATGAAATACGAAGTAATCAAAGAGTTTAAAGACAAAGAAACCAATGATATTTTAATCGTTGGTTCTTCTTATGAAACCGAGAAAAAACAACGGGCAAACGAATTGATTAAAGCGGGATTCCTTAAAGGTGACGAGAAACCGGACAAAAAAGATGGTGAATAACCATGCTTCTCGACAAGATTAAAAAAGCTTTGCGCATTACATCCTCTGCTTTTGATGAAGAGGTGGGGGATTTAATCGCGGCCTGTCAACATGATTTAAAGTTGTCTGGTGTGAGTGATGAAAAGGCGGCAGATGAATCTGATCCGCTTATTTTGCGTGCCATTACGGTATATGCCAAAGCGAACTTTGGTTTTGACAATCCCGATGCAGACCGGCTGCAATTATCTTACAACATGATCAAGACACATCTGACACTATCACAGGAGTACACTCCCAAGGAGGAAGTAACGCCATGATGTGGAGAGATGTTATCGACTTGATACCTGTTGTGGTTACTAAGAACGGTTACGGGGAGGAAGTCGAACAAGACGGAATCCCCAAAACTGTTTTCGCCAATAAGAAATCGGTGCGGCAAACGGAATTTTATCAAGCTATGGCAGCGGGAATGAAGCCGGAAATCGTATTTGAGGTTATGGTTGCTGATTACAGCGATGAACCCAAAGTGAAATACGGTGACGATAAGTATTACCGCGTTATACGCACCTATTCAGCCAATGACGAGCGCATAGAGTTGGTATGCTCCATTTACCCTATGGAGGAATAAAGATGGCTAAGAAGAGCGAAATAGTGGGTATGAAGGAACTTGAGAGGTCCATCAAGAAACTCGGTAGGGTGCCTCAAACTGTAGCAACCAAAGCGGCAGTTGCTGGTGCGCGGATTGCTTGGAGAGCCGCAAAGCGAAATGCTCCTGTGGAAGACGGTGACCTTAAAGGCGGTATCATCATGAAAGGTGAACGCCGGGTTAAGGTCGGGAAGAAAATGTATGACATTATGATGGATCCATCCAAGAATGATATCTTCGTTAAAATCTCTAAAGATGGCAAACGATCGTATTATCCAGCATCTCAGGAATACGGATTTATGACCGTTGATGGTGGCTATGTTCCCGGTTATCAATACATGAGGAAATCCATCGTTGAAAACTCTCATGAGATCGAAAGCAAGATTGTTGAAGTGGCAGCGAAAGCTATAGATAAAGTGTTAAGCGAGAGGTGATCAAGCTTGAATTTCGAAGAATCCTTAGCGTTTGAGCTTGAAACAATTCCAAGGTTAAAAGGTAAGGTTTATCCCGGTTTCTTGCCGGGGAAAACAGCGCCTTATCTTGTATATCTATCTAGTCCAGGACTTAGGACAAAGCAACTTGGTTCGGGCTATCTGGTTGGAAAAGAAGTAAGCCCCACCTTAAATATCATCACGACAAAGTACTCAGACTTAAAACCTTTGAGTGATCAAGTGGTTGATATTATCTTAAGTTTTCAAGGCCGCAGGATAGGTGTGGACGGGCCGTATATACAAGAAGTAACCTATCAGGAGCCTACAGAATTATACGAGTCAGAACCGAATTTATATCGATGTGTAATAGAATTTCAAGTTTATTTTGAGGGGTGATTATTTTGGCAAATAGAGCAGTAGGAACAAAATTAATGTTTGGTACAACTCCGGTTGCTGAACTTACATCGATTGGTGGTCTTGAATTGTCCGCTGATACGATTGATACAACCAGCTTGGATTCTGACGGAGGATACAGAACGTTCATCGGTGGATTCAAAGACGGTGGCGAGGTTTCAATTAGTGGATTCTTTAATCCAGGTGATGCAGGACAGGCAGCGGTATACGCGGCATTTAACACTGGAGCGACAACTGCCTGTGAGATTCAATTCCCGGCAGCGCTGAAGGCAAACTGGTCCTTTGATGCAGTCGTTACAGCATTCTCTACTGGCGCTGAATTGGAAGAAGCAATTTCTTTCGAAGCAACATTGAAAGTATCAGGGGAACCTACTTTAGAAATTACACCTTAATATAATGCCGGGACACGTCTCCCGGCTTTTTTCATGGAGGGATTAATTAATGGGTAAAAACGAATCTAAAAATGATGTAGTAATGATTAATTTGGATAGACCGCGTGAATTACGGTATGGACATAAAGCATTGAAGACATTGTTAGCTATGACAGGGAAGGACATTGATTCCATCGACATGGAAAACATCGATCTCGGAGATGTGGAAAAGTATATTTATTGCGGTTTGTTGTCAGATGCAAGGGCGAATGGGGAAACGCTTCAGCTCGAACAAATGGAGGATCTGCTGGATTGCGCACCTTCCATTAGCCACATCATGGAAAAAATGAACGAAGCATTCAGCGTTTCGTTTGGTTCGCTCGGTGCGGAGGGAAACCAGAAACAGCCGGAGGAGAATCCGGTACAAGCTTAGGTTTTAACTGGCAAGATTCTATGAAAGCGGCATTCGCTGTTGGGTTGAGTTTATCGGAATACAACGACATGACACCACATGAATTGAACTTATACATCAAAGGTTATAATGATCGATTGATCCGAGACAACAAGGAAGGATTAACATTGGCATATTTGACTGCTACTTGGGGCCGTTCGAAGAAACTTCCTGATCTCAAGAAGATCTTGAAGGAAGATAAGCCGAAAAAAGGACAAACACCAGAAGATATGCTAGGTATCGTGAAACAATTGAATGCCGCTTTTGGCGGTAAGGAAGTTGAGAAAAGTGTATGTAGTTAAAAACCTTGTAGTATGGTAAAATATACTACGAGGTGGATGAATAAATGGAATGTAATTACTATGTTTATGAATGGTTCTTTATTGACTCTGGTAAGGTATTCTATGTTGGAAAAGGCAAAGGCAGAAGGTATAGAGAAAAGAAAGATAGAAACGATAAATTCATTAAATACGTTAACAAGCTACCATGCTCCGTTAGAAAGGTCGCCGAGGGATTAACTGAGGAAAAAGCTTATGAAAAAGAAATTGAATTAATTGATTTTTATAAGCGATCTGGTCAATGTGATTGCAACTTCACTTGCGGAGGAGATGCACCACCAATTCACATAGGGGCAGATGCGCCCAACCGAAAGCGAGTAGTGCAATTAACCTTAGATGGCCAGTATGTGAAAACGTGGGATTATATAACGGAAATTGAAAAGGTATTAGGATTTCAGAATTCAGCTATAGTAGGTTGTTGTAAAGGCAAGAAAGGGCGGAAGTCTGTTGGAGGATTCCTTTGGGTCTATGAAGATGAGTATGATCAAGGGAGAACCTTTACCTACAATCGAAATACGAACGCAAAAAAAATTTTGCAATACCGACTTGACGGGACATTTGTCCGAGAGTGGGATAGCGCAAAGCAGATTAGTGAGGAACTGGGTTTTCGCAGGAGTGGATTATCTCTTTGCTTGAAAGGCAAACAAAAAACCTGTGAAGGGTTCATATGGATGTTTAAGAAAGGTAATAACATACCAAAAAACATCGAAGGGAAAACTGAATCCAGGGTTCCCACTCCAATCGTTCAACTCAGCTTAGATGGAGATTTTATAGCAAGACATAAGGATTGTGCTGATGCTGCTAGAAACCTTGGGAAAAACCACAATTCGAGCATAGTGAAGTGTTGTCAAAAAGAAAGAAAAACGGCTTACAAATTCAAATGGATGTTTGAATATGAATACGAGCAAACGAAGAACCGCATTTAGCGGTTCTTTTTTGTTTGCCAAGGGGGTGATTCGACCATGGCGGTTGTAAAGAACCTCATGGTCCGCTGACCGAGCTGGGGCGGACTTTTCAGCTATGAGGAAAGAAATGCAGAAGGCGCAGCAAGACCTCGCCTCATTTAAGTCAGGTTTGACCAAATCTATAAAAGGCATAGTTGGAGTGCTTGCTACAATTGGCATCGGGAGCGCAATCAAGGATGCAACCAAAGATGCTATGCAGTACGAAGCATCCATTGTGCAGTTAAACCGAACTATGGGTGAGAGCGCGGCAGGGTTTAGGTCCTGGGCCAAGGAAAACGCCGCGGCATTTGGCATGAGCCAATTGGAAATAGCGAAGTACGGTGCGGTTTACTCTAATCTGCTAAGTTCCTTCACATCCGGAACAGCTGAGACCACGCAAAAGACACAGGAACTTCTCCAAGCGTCTGCTGTAGTTGCATCAGCGACCGGACGAACCATGGAAGACACCATGGAACGAATACGTTCCGGTTTGCTTGGTAATACAGAGGCGATTGAGGACCTGGGCATCAATGTTAACGTTGCGATGATCGAATCAACAAAAGCGTTCCAACAGTTTGCTAACGGCAAGAGTTGGCAACAGCTTAACTTCCAAACACAACAACAGATTCGTTTGATGGCAATTCTAGAACAAGCTCAAAGTAAATACGGGAACGAAATAGCAGATACCACTATTGCAAGACAAAATCAGTTGGTTGCTCAGTTGAAGAATGTCAGGCTCGGGCTTGGTCAAGCGTTCATGCCTATCTATAACTTTATTCTTCCAGCATTAATACGCTTTGCAACAGCGTTAGCAACGGTGATGAACTATATTGCTCAATTTACAACCGCTCTTTTTGGTGGATCTGTAAAATCACAAAATGCACAAGCGCAAGCCACTAATGCTCAAACCAGTGCTGTGAGTGGGTTGGGGGATGCTTATAAAAAAGCTGGAGATAAAGCGAAAAAGGCAGGTAAGAAAGCTAAAGATTCAGCGGGTAGTTTTGACCAATTAAACTTAGTGGGTGGTAAGAACAGCGATTCTTCTGGATCGAGTGATGATGCAAGTGGAGAAGATCCGTTAGCAGGGATGGACCCTGGTGGAGCTGGATTTCTAGGAGATCTTTCAGAAGGTTTTATTGATGTATCTGATCAGGCTCAGTCCATGGCAGATAAGGTCCGGACTTCATTCCAGAATGCTTTTACAGCAATAAAAGATGCGTGGAAAATGTTAGTCGTTACATTTGCACCATCTTTTCAACAGGCATGGGGTCAGATTCAACCCGTCTTGCTTCAGTGGAAAGAACAATTTAAAACCATGTTCAGTGATATTATGTCTTTGGGCCAACCGCTGGCTGATTGGATTCAAACAGGATTAATACCATTATGGCAGGACGGAATTACAACGGTAGGGCATATACTTTCAGGATTACTTGATTCAATCCTCAACATCGTTAGAAGTATATGGGAAGCGGCTTTTCCTATCCTGGATAAGTTTGTACGAGAAGGGTTGCCGAGAATCACCGAATTTCTTACGGGTGCCATGGATATATTCAAGAAGCTGTTCGACCTAGTAAAAAAGATATTCGATGACATCTGGAAAAATGTTGTTGACCCAGTCATGAAACTTATCTCCAAAATTATTACGGAAACCTTGGACCTCATATTCCAATGGTGGGATAAATGGGGCAAAAAGATTTTCAACTCTTTAAAAGAGGCTGTAGATAAACTCAAAGAGTTGTGGAATAACCTTTGGGAGAATTTCTTGAAGCCCATTACCGAGAGGGCGCTCAAGTTTTTGACAGACATATGGGACAAACACTTGAAGGATTTGATTAGAGAGGTTCTTGATTTTATAGGGAAACTAGCTCAGGCAGCACTTGATATATTTAATGAATTTATCATGCCAATCGTCAATTGGTTAGTGAAGAAACTAGGGCCGATTTTCGCTGAAATATTCGATGGTATTATGGATGTGCTTACAACAGCAATCGGCGCTGTGATTGATGCTGCTAAAGGAATAATTAAGGCGCTTGGTGGAATCGTTGAGTTCATAGCTGGTGTTTTCACAGGTGACTGGAAGCGAGCCTGGGAAGGGATCAAAACCTTTATGAGCGGGATTGGAGACGCAATTGTCGCCATCTTCAAAGGTGCGGTTAATGCCGTTATCGATGCCCTTAATTGGATGATCAGACAAGTTAGCAAGGTCAAGATTGACATACCAGACTGGGTGCCTGGACTTGGTGGCAAAAGCATGGGCTTCAGTATCCCCGAGATCCCAAAACTTGCAAAAGGCGGTCTGGCCTATGGTCCTACGCTTGCCATGGTCGGTGATAACAGAGGTGCGTCAGCGGATCCCGAAGTTATAGCTCCATTATCTAAACTGCAAGACATCATGGGCGGTGGTGGAGACAGTCAACAAACAGTGTCTGTTTTGAATGCTATCCTTTCTGCCATAAAGTCAGGCCAAAACGTAAATGTACAAATCAGCCAGAAGGCAATTGGTCAAGCAGCTATTCAAGAAATTAAAAACGAAACGCGCCGAACTGGTGCTGTTCCATTCCCGGTATAGGAGGTGATGAATCTTGCAGCTAAAAGTAAATAATGTTCCGTTAGTGGCTTCTCCAAGTGATTTCAGAGTAACTATTCTCGACCTTGATGATGCGGATTCATCCGTCCGTACTTCGGATGGACGATTAAACCGTGATAGGGTTCGGGTGATTCGACAGATAGAGATTGGATGGAACGCTTTAACAACGGTTCAGATTAAACAAATATTAGATGCGATGGAGGATGTATTCTTTGACTTTACTTTCCCCGATCCTAAAGCCGGGGGATACATCACAAGGAAAATGTACGTAGGCGATAGACCTTCTCCAGTAGCATTCGAAAGGAACGGCGTGTTGTGGTGGAAAGACCTTAAATTCACGCTGACGGAACAATAATGTATCCGATATCACCGCTATATGCGGCATTACTACGCCAACCGGATCGGGAATTCAAAGTAAAAGTAAATGTTGATGGAACTGAGTATGATAATTCGGTCATTGCTGATTTTGTAATAGATAATAGCGTTACTTCACTAGATGGGTTTGAGGTGGGAACTGCAATACCTTCTACCTTAACCATCACACTGAGGACGAACTACGAAATACCGCCTAACGCAAAGATGGTCCCTTACCTAGCACTTTCAACGTCTGGATTGACCTGGGAGCAAACTGATATCCCTTGGAATGAAATGAATGTTCCTTGGGATGGTACCGGCACAGCTTGGTTACCGCTCGGCGAGTTTTACGTTGATAAGCGTGAAAAGATCAATGGAGTCTGGACATTCACATGTTTGGATAAGTTGGTATTTGCTGATGTCGCCTATATATCTACACTAAATTATCCAACAACAATGAAAGCGGTATGGGACGAAATTTGCAACCGGTTAGGGTATACGTATGACTCAAGCGTACAAATCAATCCTAACTACCGAATCGAGGTCGGCCCTGCTGGGTACACCATGCGTCAGGTATTGGGATACATCGCTGGGGCTAATGCAGCCAGCGTAATTGTGGGTAAAGATGGGGTTGTTAAGTTTAAACGATTCACAACGGCAGAGGAACCGGTATTTGACATGGGATCATCGGATTATATCCGAGCAGTACAAACCAATCCTATTAAGACATATTCAAGGGTCGTAGTTACCTATGACACTGAAGATCAATTAACCCTTGAAGCTGGTTCAGGTGATGAAAACCATACACTAAACCTTGAAAATCCTTTGATGAATCAGACCATGGTGAACAATCTTCAAGCATCCTTAAATGGATTCGCTTATTTACCGCTCTCTATGGATGCTAGAGGCTTTCCGCAACTTGAACACGGGGACATCATCGGATTCGAACAAGACGAGCATACAACGTGGTTAGAGACCGTCACATCATGGGAAGATACGCATATCCCGTGGGACGGCATCATGAAATACAAGACCACCATCTTGAGACAGTCCTTCAGCTTCAGGGGCGGTCTAAAGATGACCATCGAATCCCCTTCAGTGTCGGAGCAGCAGAGCGAATTTGTAGTTGAGGGATCGTTGACCCAACAGGTTAACAAGATCGATAAGACTGCAATAAAGGGAGGCAAAAAATACTATGGCGCAACCATTACACGAACAGAAGGTCTAATCATTGAACGAGAGGACCATTTATCAAAAGCAGTATTCAACTCGGATGAATTAAGTTTCTACGCTGATGGTAATAGAGCGCTTTGGTTTGACCTGCCTAGCCGTAAATTTAAGTTTGAAGGGACGCTGGAAGCTACTGACGGGGTGTTTAGCGGCACTCTCCAAGGTGTAGACGGGACGTTCACTGGAACGCTACAAGCGGCGAACGGGACCTTTACAGGTACTCTTCAAGGGGCTGACGGAACATTCAGCGGCACTGTACAAGCTGGACGTATTGAGGGTGGAGAGATTGTTGGTTCGTATATTGAAGGTGCTGACATTTTAGGTAGTTCCATCAGAACGGCCACCAACGGTGAACGAATAGAACTGGATCCGTTTGGCTTCAGGTTCTATGATGATTTCGGCGCTAGACGGGTTGAATTAGGAACTAACCCACAAGCAAACATTGCAGCTCATACTTATTACAATAATAACGGTCAGTCTGAAGGGCTTATTTATGCAACAAATGGTGAACTGCACGTTATAGGCAATAACAATCTGAGGTTGGGGACGAACTTCGGTACAACATTTATGCAAGGGAGTCTGATTAATTTTATATCAGATACAGTTCAGTTTCGAGGAGTTGTAGATTTTTCAAATGCAACTGTTATAGGGTTATAAATATGAAACGTTTACCAATACTTTTTCGTAAGATATACTTACCATATCACATAAATAGGAGGTATATTTATGAAAAAGTGGATGTATGCTGTTGGCGCTTTCGTATTAGGAGTAGTAGTTGCGAGTTCTAGTGATGCTGTAGCGGCTCAGGTTAAGTCGATGACAGGACAAAAAGTGACAGGTGAATATACAGTAATCGTAAACGGTCAGAAGCTTTCAGACAAAGGGGCGATCATCTCGGGGAGAACAAACGCTCCTGTTCGAGCCGTATCCGAGTCATTAGGGGCTGATTTAATGGTAGACAACAACAATAAGGTTGTTGAAATAAACACCAGCGACAAAGAAGCGCTTTTAAAGGAAAAGGAAAAGTTAGAGCGCAATATTGATTCTTTGCAAACGGAACGAGACGAGACTCAACGAAAATTTGAAAGTTCCAAGATTCCTGGCACGGATAAGTACGAAGCAGAAGAGACATGGAGGGCGGCGTTGAATTCACTCGACAGATTCCTCCAGACGAGAACAGAACAATTAGCCGTAGTCAATGAAAAACTAAAAGCATTCGAATAAAACACATAAACTAAGGTCTCGCTAATGCGGGGCCTTTTTATTATGCCATGAAAGGGTGAATGATTTGGCAAAACTACAAACATTGATCATCGCCGAACTGGATCCTTCTAGGCCGGTACCTGAAGCATGCGTGGTTATCGATACACTACTTAAACACAACAACCCTATTCATGAGGAAGAGATTTTACTAGGGATCAAAACAGCTATTGACAGTTTACTAAACAAAAAGAAAGGGGTTGAGACAGATGGCAAGTCGGTACGGGGGAATAACGGGAAGCAAGAGGATCAGTGAGGACTTTCAAAATATCAATACAGCCTTTGAAAATGTGCAAGCGGACATGGATTCTAACAAAACAGTTGTTGATAATCACATAGTTTCTACATCAGCACATGAAGCGAAGAACATCACTTATTCCGGTTCAGCAGCAGGAACAAACGTAAAAGAAGCTGTTGAAGGCGTTAACGATCGTGTTAACCAAATCATTCAGGGTGGTGGCCCGGATAAGGACGCTGAGCTTGTTGATATTCGCACGCCGGACCCAACATACATGCCTTTAAGGACAATAACTGTGGCTGGCGATATTGTAAGGGATATGCAAGCGCAATTTGGTTCGCAGTTGGCGGATTTTATGATAAACGTTAAACTGTTTGGCGCAACTGGAGACGGGGTAACGGATGATACGCTTGCCATACAAAGCGGCATCGATGAGGCGGTATCAAAAAAAGGCACTCTATATTTACCGCCCGGAGTGTATAAACTGACAAACGTATTAAATGCGGCGGGATCGAATTTTGGTATAAAAGGTGCAGGGAAAGGTAAGACCGTCCTGATTACGAATACCCATGGTTTTGATGTGCAAGGTGATTCGGTCAGTCTGGAAGGATTTAGTTTGCATACTACGGAATCAACTAGTCATGGCATCACCATTACTGGAAATTACCACAGTATCAAAAATGTATTATTGCAAGGTGATGATCTTGCTAATGATTATTGGGACAAGAGTATTTACTGTAAAAACTTATGGTACTCGGAACTGTCCGAAATCGACGTTTTTGGCGGTACACAAAACATATTGAGGCAAGGATCTGGAATATATGCGGATTATTCGGTAAACAACAAAATAAACAAGTGTTTATTTAACTCGGTAGACTATGGAGTATACTTATCTAATGCAGTACACCCTGTCCATAATTTCAGGTGCGAAGGGTGGAGCATAAGGGATAACATTTTTATTGTAAGTAATTACGGGGTATATGCTCTAAGTGGTCTGTTTATATCGGTAAATGAATGTATCATTGACATCATACAAACAAAAGGCATATATATGGAGGTAGGAGGATCTTGTTCCATTGCGAACAATTGGATCGCGGCAGCCAACGAGGATAGTAACTTTGTCGGTATTCACATTAAATCCGGGGAGAAAATTGTTGTAACGTCCAACAATATATCCTCCAAAAATGCTCTCGGTGTTGGAATAAAGGTTGAATCATCGTATAATATAATAACGGCGAACACCTTGTTTTCGACAAACATAGGTGTTCTAATAGAAAACCAATTTAATACCATCACGAGTAACTTGGTAAACGGCATGGGTTCTTACGCTATTCGAGTAGCATCTGCAAATTGTGTAGTGTCAGGGAACTATATAGACAATTCCCGCATCTTTGCGGATTCCCAGAACTGGAATCAGTTTGATAAATGGGCAACAACGGTCGTTGTAACACTAGCCGGCGGTCTAACTCAAAACATTGATGTACCAATAGCCAACGGCGCATTCAGCGCCGTTCCGGTTATTGGTTTTTTGCAGTCGGCATCGGCTGGGGCTAAGGTATCGGCTTATTATGACGTTGACAATCCAGCTACGACCAACACAAACGCAAGATTTGTTGTTTACATGCCAAATGGTACTAATTTACCAACAACAACGGCAAGATTCAGTGTATTTTTAGCAAATGCCGACTTTTTTATATAAGTGATATCGGTTTAAATTCATAACATTAACAGGAACTAGGTATTCACAATATTATAAATAATGGTAAAATAGAGAGGGTGAAGGACGACCAGAAAAAGAAAGGGGAATGTTATATTATTATTCCGCTGCTTATAATAATCGGCATCTTAGTTGTGGCATTCATAATTTTGTTTTCTGATGAAGCAAAGGAAAGCTACGAATATAAAAAATATTTTTAGAACCATAAGGATAGTTTGAGTTTCAATGTAATAACAAAACTACACAACAAGCCACTGATTAACTTCAGGGTTTGTTTGCATTTGGAGGTGACACCTTCAAGGCCAAGAGAAAAATAGCTTCTGGATAAAATGGGTGATATAGAGAGAATGGGGGAAAGGGTATGGACGGTGTGCAGTCCGAAATGCTCCAAAGAATCACCAGAGTAGAAACGAAGGTGGACAACATGGATGAAAAATTAGACAGAGCGATTAACGCAAATGAAACGGCAGTTGAAGCACTTGCTTCTGCCACAGGTCAGCGCACCATAGATTGGACAAAATTGAAGATGGTCAAAAGTGGCTCTGGCGTACAATCGCCGGGGCTTTTGTTTTGGCAATAGCGGCTTTTATTATTTCGGGTGGACTTAAATAAAGTTGAGAGGATGATTATAAATGACAATTAAATGGTTTAAAGCGGCAAGTGTACGGGCAATTAAAACAGCAGCACAAACAGCAATCGGTGTGATCGGTGCTACTACAGTATTTAATGAGGTTGATTGGTATGTGGTAGGCGGCACGGTTTTACTGGCTACTATCATCAGTTTCTTGACGAGTTTGGCAGGATTGCCTGAGGTGAGTCAGGAGGCAGACAAATAATGAAGAAAGTAAGAATTGACGCTGGTCACGGCGGTAAGGACCCGGGAGCTGTCGGCAACGGACTTCAAGAAAAGGATATCGCTCTAACGGTATCTCTTTGGGTAAAGGATCGATTGGAAGCAGAATACGAAGGCGTTCAGGTGTTGCTGTCCCGGTCTACTGATGTGTTTCTGGAGTTGGCTGAACGTACAAACGCAGCAAATAAAGCCGGTGCGGATCTCCTTGTATCCATCCATTGTAATGCCGGTGGTGGAGCTGGTGGTTTTGAATCGTTCCGGTACACAAGCGCATCAGCATCTACTCGCTCCCTACAGAATGTTCTTCACACCGAGATCATGGCGGCGCTGAAACCCTTTGGTGTAATCGACCGCGGACAAAAGGCCAAGAACCTTCATATGTGCCGTGAAAGCCGTATGCCAGCCGTATTGACAGAGAACCTGTTTATAGACGTTGTGTCCGATGCATCCAAATTAAAGCGACATGAAGTCATTAGCGCTTTGATTGATGGTCATGTAAAAGGGATTGCTAAGTATCTCGGACTGAAGAAGAAAGAAGGTGCTGTTGCGGTGGGCGACAAGGTAAACGTCATTGTAAACGGCAAACAGATCAAAGATGGTAAGTTGGAGAATGGCGTAACCTATGTACCTTTACGGGCAATTGGCGAGGCGCTAGGGGCAAGTGTTGGATGGGATAAAGAAACCAAGACAGCTACATTAACGAAGTGATGTATAACCCTGCTGGCTCATGCTGGTGGGGTTATTTTTTATCCCCATCTGGTATATGCCCCTCGTATTTGCTTATATCTAAGCCTAGATATTTACGCATCAATACAGATGCTTCAGCAGTGATAAACTCCCAGCGCAGCTCCATTTCCGATCTATATCCCCTACACATAAATTTTGCATGTATCCCGTTTTCTGTGTTGTTCTGCTCATATACTTTAAGGCCTTTGGAACGAAAGTGTTTCTTTATCTCCTTCATGTCTCCCCACGCTCGGTCTATGGCTAATTTAATTGTATCTATATATGGTCCCGGTGTTTTTAGATTAGCTTCAATGTGTCGGCAATCGCGTTCATATGCAGATATAACTAGCAGTAGCAATATGTACTTTTTAACATACACGCGATCATCAGACGAAATAGCTTCTGGGAAACTCATGTATACCCCTCCTATACATTGGGATCATACGTTCTATGATACATGTGCATAGTTGTGAAAACAAGCCTTGATAAGAACTTATGTTCGTAGTATCATCATATTACTATGAAGGAGGGATAAGGATGAGATATGAATATAAGTTGGTTACTAATGGTCCTGTTGACAAGGGATTTGTTAGGTCGAGATTTAACATAAAATCATCTTTGTACAAACTCCCTTGCAAGTTTTCGGTTTTTTATGGGGAGGAGCAGCAGTCCTTTTATATAGAAAAAAGTAATACTAATAATGGGGTAATGGTGTTGAACTGGTCCAGTATAGCTGAACCAATGAGGAAGGAGTGGGACCATGCAGCTTTGGTTTGAGATATACGTGGTTACGATAGGAAAGAGCAAAAATAATATTTTGGTTACTACGGTATTCAATGATGCGTTTGGTGCATATATGATGTCCAAAGATCCTGACAAATGCATTGAGGTGTGGGACGAAGGAAAGTGTATTGCTACGTATTATACGCTTGGTGATTTTATTGCGGCTGGCAGGGTAGTTAAGGGGTGAATTTTACACACATATAATAGAAGGGAAAATTTAAAGAACAACTACACTATTGTGATACCACTTATGATACCGTTTTAAATTAAAAAAACAAAAAGCCGCAATAAAACATGTATGCACAGTTTGCGTAATGCACCAGTTTATGCGGCCTAGAGATTTACTTGCGTGTGGTTATTGTCGAGATGGAAGGTTCCATCGGCTAAATATTTCTTATATTCAAGGGGGCAAATCACTCAGAACGAGTGGTTTGCCCCTTTTTATGTTTGGATGGTTTATGAATTGTTGATTTCATTGTGACTTTGAGGGTTGCGTGGGCCCTCTTGTCAGGTCACGACTTTTATTGTGCCAGAAATCAAGAGTAAGAGGGGAGAAAAGTCACGCAACCACCAAAAAAAACCGTCAGGCTTGTACGCCGACGGTTATTTGGCTATTCGGGGACCTAGACGAAAAACGCCAGTTACAGAAGTATCTCCTGGATTTCGGTATTATACTCCTTGGAGAGGTCGATGAAACGATCCTCGGTCTTCACGAGCGGACGGAAGTAATCCGAAGGATTGTTCATGACGATCATGCCGGATTCGCCGGTCGTCAGCAGAACCTTCTTACCGATAAAGTTCGGCAGCATCTGCTGGATGAAGGCATGCGTCGGCTTGCCGTTCAGTTTCCCGAAACTAAGACTATACAGCTCCCGAAGTACGGTTAACAGCTGCTGCTTGGATTGATAAACCCGGTTCGTAGTCATCGCGCTATATACATCGGCTACAGCGCAAATATGAGAATATGGATGAATCTGGTCAGCATGGAGCGCTCGTGGATAACCGGAAGCGTCATCCCGTTCATGATGCTGGAGCGCAACCATAGCGGTGACCTTATCATCCATGGATTCAGAGATCATCTCGTAACCATAGATGGTGTGCAGCTTCACTTCTTCATACTCTTGAGGAGTCAGTTTCCCTGGCTTGTCCAATATATCTCTAGGAATCTTGCTTTTGCCGATATCATGGAGATAGCCGGCTTTGCCGATTTCATAAGCTTCCTTGTCGGAGTAACCCATCCAATCCGCGATGTAGTACGATAACATTCCAACTTGAATGGAGTGCCTGTAGGTATAATCGTCTTTACCATTAAACAGCAATAGCAGGGAGACAACATCCGTATGCTCGTTCAGTGAGCCGACTAAGGGCATGAAAACATCGTCCACAACGGACTCATTGAATTTTCCGGATTGCGACGCTTCCGTAAATAAGGTGGAGCACCCGTCAAATGCAAGATTGAAATGGGGTTTAACCTTGTTGTATGATTCAGAAATTTCAGACGAAGAGTCGAGGGATACAGACAGTGCGCGTGGCTTTATTTCTATGTAATCGATACCGTGCTGCAGTAGCTTGGATATATCCTCTAAACGAAGGGTAACCCCTTTTTGTAGAACATGAACGCCGTTTGTGTTGTAAGCATCATGCTGCATTTGATCACCGGGTATCAGGTCCGTGACATGTACTCTCAAATCATTGCACCTCTTGCCCTTATATTAAGTAAAAAGATCAAAACTATCTTAGCAAGAAAATTATGGTTTTACAATGTGTAATCATGACTTATTGCCTAACGGTTGGGTCCCATGGTCCGGTCTGTGGGCCTTTCCACTCTGAACCATCGTCCCAGATCTCCTTCTTCCAGATTGGAACGGATCGCTTCAGTTGTTCGATCGCATAGCGGCTGGCCTCATAACATGCATTCCGATGCGGGGAGGAGACAGCGATCACAACACTGGTTTCTCCAATTCCGACCGTACCGATACGATGGGAAATCGCACATTGCGTACCGGGCCATTGTCGAAAGATGTCCGCGCATATTTGCTGCATTTCTTTAAGCGCCATCGGGATGTATGCTTCATACTCCAGCGTAACCGTTCGCATCTGGCCGGTCATCTCTCGCGTTGTACCTACAAAGGATAGCGTTGCTCCGTGATTATCATCATGAACTTTGGCAATGGTTGTCTCTACGGAAAGCGGGCCGTAGGATATCGTGCATTTCCCATCTGCCGAGGACCTGGATCCGGAGTCCTGCGGGGTTATGCCGTCACCACCGGACACAGGCGGAATTAGAGCTACCTCGTCGCCGCTCTGAATAAGCTGTTCCGAAGGCGCATACTCTTGATTGACCGCGACGAAAGCCGTGGAAATCTGAGATTGGGCATCAGGATAAGCCTCACTAAGCAGCAGCTTTAATTCCCCGGCAGTCAGGGGCAGGCCAGGCACGTTGAATGTAAGCGAAGCTGTGCCGATTCGATCAGCTAATCCTGCAAATAGTAATATAGAAATGGTTGTTGACATTCTTCATCACCTCGTAATTCTTATGGGCTACAATATACCATATTCTTCGCTAAAATGTTATGCTTGTAAGACCGGAAATTATCGAATAACGAACTTGGGGAGGGGGCCGCCAAATGGGGTTAGGAAGCAACAAACAGAAGCTGACGATATTGTATACCAACGATATACATAGCCATTTTGAGATGATGAGCAGTGTGGCGGCACTTATTTCCCGGGAAAAGGCGGCTGCCGGCGACGGGGCAATCGTACTGGATATCGGTGATCATATGGACCGTGCATCGGTGGAAACCGAAGGCACCATGGGCCAAGCCAATGTGGATGTCATTAATTTGACAGGATACGACGCCATTACGATTGGCAATAACGAAGGGCTCACCATTTCATATGATGTTCTGGAGAGTGAATACGCCGGACTGCAGTGTCCCGTTGTGTGCTGCAACATTAGTGAGACTAAGAGTGGTAATCCTCCTCGATGGATGAAGCCGCATGTGATCCTGGAACGAGAAGGCATTCGAATCGGACTCACCGGCGCAACGGCTGCTTTTGCAGGTTTTTATCAATTGTTAGGCTGGGAAGCCGGAGATCCGGTGCAGGCTATTGCTGAGCAAGTGCGAGCGCTTCAGGGCCAGTGTGATATCATAATTGTTTTATCCCATTTAGGACTAACGATTGATAAAAGATTAGCAGAAAATGTTGAGGGGATTGATGTTATTCTTGGCGGTCATACCCATCATATACTCGAGGAGCCCCTGATGATCGGAAAGACAGCCGTGTGCGGTGCAGGCAAGTTCGGACAATATGTAGGTCGCCTCGTCATGCAGCGCAGTCATGCTGAAGATCGCTTTACCTGTATAGAGGGAAGTTTGCTCCCTGTGGATAAAAACTTAATAGAACCCATCGTAGAGCAGGCGATCATGAGGCACCATGAGCTGGCAAGGGAGAAATTAACGGAGGCTGTTGCCGTTAATGATCGTAGTCTGCCCATCCACTATGAGGAGGAGTCGCCGTTTGCAAACCTGCTGGCTCAGGCCGTGCTGCAGCATACGGATGCGGATTTTGCCATCGTGAACTCGGGGCAGCTGCTCGGGCCGCTGCCGGAGGGCGAGATCAGCACCGGTATGCTGCATGGCCTGTGCCCGTCACCGATTAATCCCTGCATCGTGAAGCTGCGCGGAGAACATATCTATCAGGCGCTTGAGGAGAGTTTGCTTCAAGAGTTCAGCGGAAAGAAGATAATGGGCTTTGGTTTCCGCGGTTATATATTAGGCGGCCTGGCAGTCGATGGGTTGAAAATTCACTACGACAAGAACGGAGAGCCTTACCGAAAGATTACGCATATCTCCATGAAGGGGCAACCGCTAGAGCCGCAGCGGGAATATAAGGTGGGGACACTCGATATGTTCACTTTTAAAATCGGATACGAGTCGTTGTCACTTGGTAAGGATACGGTATATATGCTGCCGGAGTTTATTAGAGACCTGCTGCGAAGTGAGCTATCGAGGCCCGGTTCGCTTGAAGAGTCCATGATTCCACGCTGGATATCCTGACAATCCCGACTAACTTCCTTTGGCCGAGCATACATATGAGGAGGACAAAGGTAAGGGAGGGGAAGGACGATGGATTTTATCACATCCATTATACTGGGGATCGTGGAAGGACTAACCGAATTCATTCCGGTGTCTTCCACAGGTCATATGATCTTGACGGCCAAGGTGCTCGGTTACGACGATCAAACTCCGATCATGAAGACGTTTGAGGTTGTCATTCAGCTTGGCGCCATTATGGCGATCGCTATCGTTTACTGGAATCGAATTTTGAACCTGCTCGGCTGGAGCCGAAGTGAACCGTTGACCAAGAAAGAGCCTCGAAAAAGATTGAATCTGATTCATATATTTTTGGGGATTGCTCCGGCCCTGCTGGTTGCATTTTTCGCGAGGGATTTTATCAAGAGCCTGTTCCATGCGCAGACGGTGCTGTTTGCACTCGTTGCCGGCGGTATTTTTATGATTTTTGCAGAATGGTACAATAAGCATAAAGTTCAAGTGACATCACATGATTTGGATGATTTGACATACAAGCAGGCCCTTCAGATTGGCGTCTACCAGATCATATCCGTTTTATGGCCGGGCTTTTCCCGCTCGGGCTCCACCATCTCCGGAGGAATGCTTAGCGGGGTGAGCTATAAGGCATCGGCCGATTTCTCGTTCATTATTGCAATTCCCATTATGTGTGCTGCATCCGGATATGAATTGCTGGATTCTTACCGATATTTTACTTTAGATACGATCGGCGTATTTCTTGCCGGATTTATCGTTTCGTTTGTTGTTGCTTATTTTGTCGTCTTGGCCTTCATGAAGCTCATACAGAAGATAAGGCTTACTCATTTTGCGATCTACCGTTTTGTTCTCGCTGCCGTTTTTTGGCTGTTTATCATGCATTAAGCAGGAGTAGACACAAGGAGGAGATCCGGCTTCTTCGTATCGTGATCCACTGAAGACTGGACGCTATATCCCACACAAGTTTGAGAATAGCAGAGGAAGTGACGGATTTTGCGTCTTATACCTATCAACGCGTTGGTCTTATACCTATCAACGCGTTG